>JBBSUK010000027.1:0-31272 GCA_038234975.1 Burkholderiales bacterium | reverse complement strand
CGTAGAAGAAGGCCAGGCCGATGGGAATCGCCATCGCGTCCCACTCGCCATCGCTCATGAGGAAATCGTCGAGCAGCCTGGTTTCGGCGGGAATGCGGCGGAGGTCGCCGCCGACCTCGGCCTCAGCGCGCGCGGCGCAGGCGGCGCAGGCGCAGAGCGTGCGCCGTACCGGCGTGTCGAGCAGGTGGTCGTGGACAAGGTCGATGGCCTGGCCGCACAGCTCGCAGCGCGTCAGGCGCGACGCGGCGGCGAAGCCGCGCAAAGCGGCGACCCAGGGACGCGGCCCGGCTCCAGACGAGCTGCCCGCGTTTGCCGCCAAGGTCGGGGCAGAACTCGTCGCCATGGCTTCAGGAATGGGCGGCCGTCGTCGCCGGCCGGCGCATGGTGATGCTGTCGATGGAGACCACCGACACTCGCGCCGGCAGGCCGTTGATATCGATCCGCGTTGCATCGGGCGCGGCCGCGCGCAATGCCGCCTCGATCTCGCGCCGGATCGTCTCGGCGCTGTCCTCGCGGTAGCGCGTCGCTTCGACAAGAGCGAAGTTCATCCGCACCGCCTCCCCGGCGCACTCGAGCGACTCGACCTTGACGCCATGCAGCGCCAGATGAGGGTGCAGGCGATGCAGCGCACCGCCGACGCGGCTCTCGAAATCGGCCGGGTGCAAGCCGTGCAGAAGCAGCACGCCCTCGACCGCCTCGTCGGTCAGGAGCACGTCGAGGGCGCCGGCGCGGTCGGATTCGGCCACCGCCTGGAGCATCGTCGCGAGCGCCGACCCGTGCAGCTCGAGGACAAGCTGGACCAGTTCGCGCGCCATCGAGGCAGCACTCTGGTCGGGCAGCGTCTCGAGGGCGCCGATCAGCTGGGCGACGCGATCGGTCGCCTGCGTGACTCCGGAGCGCCCGCCGCCGGCCAAGCCTTTGCCGGGCCGCCCGGCCGCGCCCACCTACTCCGCTCCCCGCGGCGAGCCGAAGGTCGGCGAGTGCACCGTCTTCAGCGTCTTGCCGCCGCCGACGTACATGTGTACGCCGCAGGGCAGGCACGGATCGAAGCTGCGCACCGCCCGCATGATGTCGATGCCCTTGAACTTGTCGGGGCCGTTCTCTTCGAATATCGGCGTGTTCTGGACCGCGTCCTCGTACGGGCCGGGGGTGCCGTAGGTGTCGCGCGGTGAGGCATTCCACGGCGTCGGCGGATTAGGGTGGTAGTTGGCGATCTTGCCTTCCTTGATGACCAGGTGATGCGACAGCACGCCGCGCACGGCCTCATGGAAGCCGCAGCCGATCGCCTCGTCGGGCACCTTGAAGTCATTCCAGGTCTTGGTTTCGCCGGCCTTCATCGTCTCGAGCGCCTTGTCGATGAAGTAGAGGGCCGAGGCTGCGCAATAGGCCTGGAAGTAGCTGCGCGCGCGGTCGCGCTCGAGCGCGTTGCTCCACTTCGGGATCTTCCACTCGAGCTCCATCTCGGGCTTGAGGGCCGTCTTCGGCAGATAGATCTTGACGCTGTGGCCGGTCGACTTCACGTAGCCGATGTCGACCAGTCCGGCCAGCGCCGTCGACCACAGCCGCGCGATCGGGCCGCCGCCGGTATCGAGGGCGAGGTGATCGCCGGTGCGCTGGTCGAGCCAGCGCGGCGACATGACCCAAGAGTACTTGTCGTCGAAATTGCGCTTCTGCGGGCGCGGGATCGTCGACTGGTTCCAGGGATGATCCTGGTGGATGGGGTTGCCGAGCGGATCGTGGGTGACGAACTTCTCCTCCCGCTGCCAGCCGTCGTAGAACGAGCTGCCGAGAAGGATGCGGATGTTGACGTTGATGTCGACCAGGCTGGTCGTGACGAGCTTGCCGTCGACGACGACGCCGGGCGTGACGAACATCGAACGGCCCCACTCGGCCATGTTCTTGTAGTTGTAGTCGACCACGTCGGGGTCCTGGTAGGAGCCCCAGCAGCCGAGCAGGACGCGCCGCTGGCCGACCTTTTCGTAGCCGGGCAGGGCCTCGTAGAAGAAGTCGAACAGGTCGTCATGGAGCGGCACGACACGCTTCATGAACTCGACGTACTTCATCAGCCGCGTCAGGTAGTCGGTGAAGAGCTGCACCGTCGGCACCGTGCCGACGCCGCCGGGATAAAGCGTCGACGGGTGGACGTGGCGGCCTTCCATCAGGCAGAACATCTCGCGCGTCAGCCGGCTCATCTGCAGCGTCTCGCGGTAGAAGTCGCCAGTGAAGGGGTTGAGCGCCGTCATGATCTCGGCGATCGTCTTGTAACCGTGGTCGGCGGCGTGCGGCGCCTCCGTCGTCTGCGCCTTCAGCCAGACGCCCGGATTGGTCTCCTTGACCATCTTCTCGCAGAAGTCGACGCCGACCAGGTTGTCCTGGTAGATGTTGTGGTCGAACATGTACTCGGCGGCCTCGCCGAGGTTGACGATCCATTCGGCCAGCGGCGGCGACTTGACGCCGTAGGCCATGTTCTGGGCATAGACCGAGCACGTGGCGTGGTTGTCGCCGCAGATGCCGCAGATGCGGCTCGTGATGAAGTGCGAGTCGCGCGGGTCCTTGCCCTTCATGAAGATGCTGTAGCCGCGAAAGATCGACGAGGTGCTGTAGCACTCGGCCACCTGCCGGTTCTCGAAATCGATCTTGGTGAAGATGCCCAGGCTGCCGACGATGCGGGTGATCGGGTCCCAGTGCTTCTCGACCAGCTTGCGCGCCGGCTTGTCGCCCGCGGCGGCGTCGGCGGCGGCGCTGCCGGCTTGCATGCTTGCAGTGGTGATGGCCATGATGTTCCTGGTGGGCCGGCGGCTCGCCTGGCCGGGTGGGTCTGGACCGCGGTCCGCTAGATGTGCTTGCCGGAAGTGCCGGCGCGGTAGCCGGTGGTCAGCTTGTTTTTGTTGTGTCGCCAACGCGGCTCGTCATTCAGGGTTTCCAGCATGACCTTGCGCAGCGGCACGATCCACGAGCTGTAGCCCTTGATGGTGGTGGTGGCCAGGCGACTGCCCGGCGGCTCGTCCATGAAGGGCATGAACTTGTCGGGGAAGCCCGGCATGGTGCAGCCGATGCAGATGCCACCGACGTTGGGGCAGCCGCCGATGCCGGCCATCCAGCCGCGCTTGGGCACGTTGCATTGCACGACCGGGCCGTGGCAGCCGATCTTGACGATGCAATTCGACGAGTTGTAGTCCTTGGCGAAAAGACCCTGCTCGAACGACCCGGCGCGGTCGCAGCCATCGTGCACGGTCTGCGTGAACAACCACTTGGGCCGGCCGAGCTCGTCGACCGGGATCGTCGGCGCCAGGCCGGCGAGCTGGCGCAGCAGATAGAGCAGCGTCTCCATGAAGTTGTCGGGCTGGACCGGGCAGCCCGGCACGTTGACCACCGGCAGGCCGGCCTTCGATTTCCAATCCCAGCCGAGGTAGTCATTGAGGCCCATGCAACCGGTCGGGTTGCCCTCCATGGCGTGGATGCCGCCGTAGGCCGCACACGTGCCGGCGCCGATGACGGCGAGAGCCTTCGGCGCCAGGCGATCGATCCACTCGGTGGTCTTGATCGGCTGCATCGTCGCCGGATCGGTACCGAAGCCGGCCCAGTAGCCGTCGCCGCTCAGGTGCTCGTTGGGGATCGAGCCTTCGACGACCAGGACGAAGTTCTCGATCTCGCCGCTCTCGGCCCGGTACCAGGCCTGCATGAATTCCTCGCCGTTCTCGTAGGCCAGCACCGGGTTGTGCAGGTGAACCTTCGGCAGGCCGGGAATGGCGCCGAGGACGACGTCCTCGATGCTCGGCTGGGTGGCCGCGGTGATCGAGACCGAGTCACCGTCGCAACTGAGGCCGCCGGTCATCCAGATGATGTGGACCTCGGCGACATCGGGCGGCCGCTGCGTCTTGCGGCCATACGGGGCTGTCAGGGCTTCAGGCATGAAAAGGACCTCCGATGAACTCGGCGCTCAGGCGCGCGCCCGCTCCATGATCTCTGGGCGACCGGCAACAGACCGCAAGGCATAACCCAGGAGCAGGATCGAGATGCCGAGCAGGCCCACGTCCTTCAACAGGAATTCGCCGAGGTCGGAGAGGACCGGAAAGCCCACCGGCGCGATGACGCCCGGCGTGCTGAACAGGAAGCTCAAGGTGGTGAGGAAGGTGAGCACGGCCATCGCGGCGCCGACCACGCCGGCGCGCGGCGCGACCGGGCAGACCGCGAGCAGGACGGCGGTGGTGATTTCGTAAACGCCGAGCATGGTGCTGGCACCCTGGATGCCGAGCGTCGCATGCCACCAACCGACCAGCGGGCTGTTGGCGATGAAGGGAGCGATCCCCGTCGCTTCGTAGCTCGTGAACTTCATCGCGCCGTACCACAGGAAGATCAGGGCCAGCCCGTAGCGCATGGCGGTCGTGCCGATGGCCATGATCCGGACGCCGGCTTCGGGCCCGACGGTGGTTGGCGGGCGCCCCGTCGCCAACGACGACGCCGGGCCGGCGGAGCGGGCGCGCCACCAAGATTCGCCGGCGATGAAGATCGCGATGCCGAACAGGCCTACGTCCTTCAACAGGAACTGGCCCGGAATCGCCGAGAGCGCTGGGAAGCCGCCGGCCAGCGGTTCGGCCACACCCGGCGTCGAGAACATGGAGCTCAACGTCATGAGAAAGGTGAACGCAGCCATCGCACCGCCGATCGCCGACAGGATCGGCTTGGCAAAGCCGGCCCAAAGCAGCACGCCGGTGGTGAGCTCGAAGACGCCGAGGAAATTCGACGCGCCCTGAAGCCCGAACGTGGCCGGCAACCAGCTCAACAGAGGACTGTTGACAAGGAAGGGTGCCGCTCCGATGCCGGTGAACTTAATCGCTCCGAACCAGAGAAAGATCAAGCCCAGGCCGGCACGCAGAACGATCACGCCGAGGGCTTCCCACCGCTCCCCGCTGGCCGCGATGCCGGTTGGGTAGGAGTGGTGGGGTTGCAGGACTGCGGTGCTCATGAATCGCTCCTTGCCTGTATGTACGCCGCCGGCGTCATGTCTTGGGCTGGACCGGCTTGGCCGGCAGCAGCACCTTGTCGATCACCTGGATCGTGCCGTTGTCGGCGGCGACGTCGGGCTGGACGATCTTGGCGGCGTTGACCATGACCGCGCCGTCCTTCTTCTCGAGAATCACGGGGGCGCCGATGGTGGTCGTGGCGGCGGACTTGTCGTCCTTGAGATCGCCGGTCGTCAGGCGCCCGAACAGCATGTGGTAGCCGAGCACCTTCTTCAGCATGTCCTTGTTCTCCGGCTTCATCAGCATGTCGAGCATTCCCAGCGGCAGCGCATTGAAGGCGGCGTCGGTCGGCGCGAACACGGTGTAGGGACCGGGCTGGCTGAGCGTCTTGTCCATGCCCGCGGCGGCGGCGGCCTTGAGAAGGATCGAGAACTGTCCGGCCGATTGGGCCGTTGCGGCCAGGTCGGCGGCCGGAGCCGCGCCTGCGAAGGCGAGCAGTGCCACCGTCGCAAGAGGCGATGAGAATTTCATGTAAGTCTCCTTGTTTGTTTTTGGGGTCGCACAGCAAACAGCGTGCCGCATGTCGTGTTCAGCGGCTCTCGGCATCCAAGCCGCGCAGGTACGCCACCATGTCGGCACGACGGGCAGCATCGGTGAAATAGAACGGGTGCGGCGCGGTAGCGCCGCGCTTGGGATCGAGCAGCTCGTCCAAGCTCGATACCGAAGCGTCGTGCAGGAAGATGTTCGTGCGTGCAAGGTCGAGCAGCAGAGGCAAGGCATTGCCCCGCTTCTTGCCTCGAATGCTCGCGTCGATCACGATCATCTTGTCGTCGAATCCTCCCGGCGAGTTCAGAACCGGGGACAGTTTCGGATCGCCACGCATTCCCGCGACCGCGGGCGCATAGCCGGGCCAGAGTGTTCTCAGGTCGACCAGCAGCGGCGGCACGAACTTGCCTTGATCGACGTTGTGGCACTGCGTGCAACTGCCGACGAACGCCGCACGGCCGCGCTTGGCCATTTGCGCGTCGACCTTGGCGCCTGCGGGAGCGGGCAGGCTGTCCAGGTACGCGTTCATGTCCAGCAGCTTCTGGTTGTCGACCCGGCGCCCGACGGGGTTGGCCACGTCGCCCGGCTTGCCGGTCAGCGTCGCTTTGACGAACGGATATCCGGTCACCCCGGTCTCTTTCAAAATCCTCGCGTAGTCGTCGGCCAATCGCTTTCCCGCCGGTCCGGCAACTGCTTCCAGGAACTTGCGTCCTTCGGGCGTGACCAGCGTCGTCGGATCGAGGTTGCTCGTGTACGAAGCGTTGCTGATGTCGTCCAGGAGCCGGAACTCGCCGGCACTGCCATACGGAGCGGCCAGGTCCTGCCGGAACAAGGGCGTGTTCTTGACGGAATTGCCGATCCCGTCCTGCGTTTCGTCGAATGTGCCGACCGGGTAGTACGCGGGGTTGCTCAGATAGGCATCGACTTCAGCTTCGCTCGAATCCGGACCGAGCCCGGTCGGCGCACGGCCCACCGTCTTGCCCATGAACGAATGCTGGAGGTTCGGGTAGAAGGCGCGCGAGTTGGCGGCCATCGCGAGCAGCTTGCCGACGTTCAAGGTCAAGGCGGCGGGGCCGTCCACGCGGCGACCGACCGAGCCGCCGTTCGGCATGTCGAATGCCGATTTGTCGGTGATGGTGTGGCAGATCGTGCAGGCGACGCCGACCTTGTCGCCGCGCGCGATGTCGAGCTTGCCGTCGCCGTTGGAATCCTTGGCGACGATGCCGACGATGGCGTTGGCGTTGACAAGCGCGACCATCGCATTCGGATCGTTGAGGGTCGGCGCGCGTTGCGCGGACAGATCGGTTCTCAGCTCCGTTTCCAGGAGCCTTCGCAGCGCCGGCGGCGCGGCCTCGATATCGATCTGAAGCCCCATTTCCAGGGCCTGCTTCGCCGTCAGCTTTGCGGCCATCATGCCCTGAGGCATGCGGGCCGCGTCGGTCCAGAAGCCCTCGTTGCCGAAGGTCTCGAAGCGGAATACGTCGCGCCCGGCGGCCGCGTTTCCCGACTGGTGCCGGTTCGGGTTCGGGCCGGTTGGCGGCCCTTCGGAAGCTGCGACGGAAGCGCTGCCAGCGGAGCTCGTCTCGATACCGCTGCAGGCCACCAGAACAAGTGCGCCTGCGATCGCGGCGATGGCGGCGCCGCCGAAAGTGCTACCTCGGATCGAAACCATGCTGCTTCTCCAGGTAGCGCTGGTGATATTCCTCGGCACGGTGAAACGGCGGTGCGCTCGCGATCTCCGTTCCGATGGGGTCCTTGTAGCGGCCGCTACGTGCCAGCCGATCCCGCGACGCGATTGCCGCCACCTCTTGCTCGGGCGTATGAAAAAAGATCGCCGATCGGTATTGGTCCTTGCGCCGCGATCCCGGTCCTACCGCGGCGCTGGGGTTGTGTTGGGACCAGAACGATTCGAGCAGCGTCTCGTAGCTGATCAGGGCCGGGTCGTATTCGACCTCCACTGCCTCCGCGTGCCCGGTCGTTCCGGCACACACCTCCCGGTAGGTCGGCTCGGCGGTCGTACCGCCGCTGTAGCCGACCCGCGCCGACACGACCCCCGGCAGTTTGCGAAACGCCGCTTCGACGCCCCAGAAACAGCCCGCTGCGAAGGTCGCCTGTGCCATCCGTTGCTCCTCGGCCCTCTGGGTTCAGAACACCACCAACCCTTGCGGACGGGTGGCCGGCGGAACCGGCACCGGAATCGGCAGCGGTGCACCCGGCTGGCTCACCATGCCGTCGGCAGCGATGTTCAGGACGTGGATGTAGTTGCCCGCGGTGACGGTGTTGTCGAGCGCGTTGACGCGGTTGCCCACCACGTACAGGAACTTCTCGTCGGGCGAGAGCGCCGGTTCATACGGCGTGCTGTTGACCTGCAGGAACGAATCGGGCCCACGGTCGTTCAGGAACAGGGGCCCGGGGAGCTTGAGCAGCAGGTGCTGCTTCTCGACCGGCTGCAGCGGATCGCTGTTGTCGTAGAACGAGACGCTGTTGTCGATGTTGTTCACGGTGTAGATGCGCGAGCCGTTGGCCGTCGGGCGGATCCAGCAGATCTCGACGCCCGAGTTGGGCACCGCACGCACGAAGCTCAAGGCGCCGGTCTGGCCGTCGAACGTGTAGACGCCCATCTGCTTTCTCGTCACGAAGCCGACGTAGAGGATGTTGCGCGACGGGTGCTGGTTCAATCCCAGCGGCAGTGGCGGCATGGCGCCCGGCGGCAGCGCCATCGGCGAGCTGGCTGGCTGCGTCAGCGTGCCGTCGGCGTTGATCTTGAACGAGCGCAGCGAGCCGATGCCGGGCTGCACGAAGGGCGCGAGAAAATCGGCGCCGAACAGCAGCGTGCCGTCGTTCGAGGCCAGCACCTGCGACGGCGAGCCGCCCGCGACGACCGGCACGGTCGAATTGGGAATCGGCGTCAGCTTGCCATCCGCGCCGATCGTGAAGCCCGTGTAGTTGGGGGTGTCGGAGTTCGGAAGCTGATCCGCGTCGTTGTTGTTGTTGACGACGTAGAGCCGGTTGCCCGCGATCGTCAGGCTGACCGGGCTGCGCCCGCCCGAGGGAAACGGCGAGCCGGGCACCTGCCGCAGCCGACCGTTGTCGGCGATGTCGAACACGGCGATCGTGTTGCTGCCCGAGTTCACGGCATAGAGGCGCTTCTTGTCGCGGCTCGCGAGCAGCGGATAGTCGATGTCGTTCGGTCCGAGCTTGGCCGCGGTCGGGTTGTTCAGCCCCTTGCCGCCGGTCAGGAACGGGCTGCCCGGAAGCGGCGTCAGGGTTCCGTCTGCGGCGCGCGTGTAGGCCAGGATCGAGTTCTTTCCCGGCTCCAGGATGTTGCTCTCCACGTACAGCACGTTCTTGACCGCGCCGGTGCTCGTGAAGCTGTCGTTGTTGTCGTCGTCGCGTCCACCGCAAGCGGCGATGCCGGCGGCCACGCCGAATGCCGCGGCCACGCTGAGCGCAAGGCGTCGGGAAAGTCGAAGGTTCATGCTCGTTGACCCTGTTCGTTCGGTCTGTCGGGTTGTTCTCGGCCGCAGTCGGGCACAGGACAATCTACCGGGTTCGAACAGGCGCTTCCGTACGCTGCCGCACATTGCGGCGAACCCGAAGCGGCGTCTCTTCTCTCAGGCGGCGTCGAAGTGAAAGGTGTAGCGCGCCTTGATCTCGTGGTAGCACCTGCACGCGCCGGCCTCGAGCCGCTGCCGGTCGCGAATCATGATGACGCCGCGCTGGTAAGCGATGAGGTCGTCGGCCTGCAGTGCGCCGGCCGCGACCGAGACGCTGGCGCGCCGCACGCCGAGAAGCTGCGCCAGCAGATCCTGCGTGAGCCGCATGTCGGGGTCGGACGCACGGTCGGCGAACATCAGCAGCCAGCGGATCATGCGCTGGCGAACCGAATGGACGCGCTCGCAGGCGCCGATCGCGCAGGATTGGCCGAGCAGCGCGTCGGTCGCTGAGAGTGCCAGCCGTTGCAACGCGCCGGCCCTCGCAAACTCCTCGATCAGCGCCGCGGCCGGCAGCCGCAACATCCGCCCGCCGATGCGAACGGTCGCGCGGTTGATCGAGTGCTCGTTGTTCAGAAGCGCCTCCAGGCCGATGACACCCTCGCTGCCGACCAGCGCGACGCCGGGTCCGCTCTCGAAGTCCTCCGGGTCGTCACTGATGCGCTGTTCGAGCGAGGCGACGAGATCGTGCGGAAACGAGACATCGACGATCGGCTCGCCGGCATCGATCAGCACGTCGCCGGGCCCCGCCTCGACCAGCGACGACATCGGCTCGAGCCGATGCAGCACCGCAGGCGGCAACATGGCGAGCAAGCGGTTCATCGACAGATCGGACATGGGCCACTGTAGCCGTCGCACGGCAGCCCCCTGCGTCATCGCGTTTCGTGTGCCAGACTTGCCTGCACCTCCACACACAAGGAACGATTCATGGCGACCAAGAAGGCGACGGCGGTTTGGAAGGGCAGCATCAAGGAAGGCGGAGGCGTCATCTCCACCGAGACCGGCGCGCTCAAGGAAGCCCCCTACGGATTCAAGTCTCGCTTCGAGACGGGGCCCGGGACGAACCCCGAAGAGCTGATCGCCGCGGCGCACGCGGGCTGTTTCTCGATGGCGCTGACGCTGATGCTCGGCAACGAAGGCATGACGCCGGAGCGGATCGAGACCCATGCTGCGGTGACGGTCGAGAAGGTCGGCGACGGCTTCGAGATCACGAAGAGCGATCTGACGGTGACGGCGAAGATTCCCGGCGCCGACGCCGCCAAGTTCATGGAAGTCGCGAACAAGGCCAAGGAGGGTTGCCCGGTCTCCAAGGTCTTGAACGCGAAGGTCGCCATGACCGCGAAACTGGAAGGCTAGGTCGGCGGGAGTCGTCGAGTCGCCATACTCGTTGCCATGCCGATGTTCGAGAAGATCCTGGTCGCGAATCGAGGCGAGATCGCCTGCCGCGTCATCAAGACGGCCAGGCGCATGGGAATCTCCACCGTGGCCGTCCATTCCGAGGCCGACCGACACGCGCTGCACGTCAGGCTCGCCGACGAAGCGGTCGCGATCGGCCCGGCGGCGAGCCGCGAGTCGTACCTGTCGATCGAGCGGATCGTCGGCGCCTGCAGGCAGACCGGCGCGCAGGCCGTGCACCCCGGCTACGGCTTCCTCTCGGAGAACGCTGCGTTCGCCCGCCGCGTCGAGGAGGAGGGCATCGTCTTCATCGGTCCGAAGCACGAGGCGATCGCGGCGATGGGCGACAAGATCGCGTCGAAGCGGCTCGCGGCACGGGCGAACGTGAGCACGATCCCCGGCCACGACGGGGCGATCGAGAGTGCCGAGGCGGCGGTGGAGATCGCGAGGACCGTCGGCTATCCGGTGATGATCAAGGCGTCGGCCGGCGGCGGCGGCAAGGGCCTGCGCATCGCGCTCGACGACCGGCAGGCGGCCGAGGGCTTCGAGTCGTGTCGCAGCGAGGCGCGGGCGAGCTTCGGCGACGACCGCATCCTCATCGAGAAGTTCATCGAGCAGCCGAGGCACATCGAGATCCAGGTGCTCGGCGACGCACACGGCCACTGCGTCTACCTGTGGGAGCGCGAGTGCTCGATCCAGCGTCGACACCAGAAGGTGATCGAGGAGGCACCGAGCGGGTTCCTGGACGACGCCATGCGCGCGACGATGGGACAGCAGGCCGTGGCGCTGGCGCGGGCGGTGAACTACCAGTCGGCCGGCACCGTCGAGTTCGTGGTCGGCAGTGACCGCGACTTCTACTTTCTCGAGATGAACACGCGGCTGCAGGTCGAGCACCCGGTGACCGAGGCGATCACCGGCATCGACCTCGTCGAGCAGATGATCCGCGTCGCCGCAGGCGAGGCGCTGCCGTTCGCGCAGTCCGACATCGCGAGAAAGGGCTGGGCGATCGAGTGCCGCATCAACGCCGAGGATCCGGCGCGCGGCTTCTTGCCGAGCACCGGCCGCCTCGTCACGTTCCGGCCGCCGGTGGCGACGATCTTCGCCGGCTCGCCGCACGCCGGCGAGGCGGGGATCCGCGTCGACACCGGCGTTCACGAAGGTGGCGAGATCGCGATCCACTACGACTCGATGATCTGCAAGCTCATCGCTTCGGGGACCGACCGCGCCGACGCGATCCGCCGCATGCGCGACGCGCTCGGCGCGTTCGTCGTGCGCGGCGTGCAGACCAACATCGCCTTCCAGTCGGCGCTGCTGGCGCATCCGCGTTTCGCCGACGGCAGTTTCGACACCGGCTTCATCGCGCAGGCGTTCGCCGGCGGCCACGACCCCTTGCAGCCTGCAGAACACGCGGCGGGCGACCGCGAGCTACGGCTCGCCCTCGCGTTCGCGGCGCATCGGCGCACGCTGGCGCGATCGGCTCGACTCGGCGGCCGCATGGCCGGCCGGCCGGCCTCCATCGGCGAGCACTTCGTCGCCGTCGAGATCGATGCCGCCGGCGCGCGGCGCGAGACCGCCGCGCACGTCCAGTCCGACTCGATCGGCGATGCGACGCTCGTCACCTTCGAGGGCGGCTTGTCTGACGCGACGACGCGCCGCGTCGTCTTCGAGCAGCCGATCGGCGAGATCGGCGCACACGGTCGGGTCGACGGCAGGCCGTTCGCCGCGCAGATCGAGCGCGACGGCCTGGTCTGGCGCGTTCATCATGGCGGCGCGCGCTCCGACGTTCGCGTGTTCACGCGACGCGCCGCCGAGCTGCACGCGCTGATGCCGTGGAAGCCGCCGCCGGACCTGTCGCGCTTCCTGCTCTCGCCGATGCCGGGCTTGCTCGCCGCCGTGGCCGTCCTTCCCGGCCAGGCGGTGCGCGCAGGCGAGCGGCTGGCCGTGATCGAGGCGATGAAGATGGAGAACGTGCTCGTCGCCGCGAGCGACGGCGTGGTCGCGAAGGTCGTGGCGAGCGCCGGCTCGAGTCTCGCGGTCGACGACGTCATCCTCGAGTTCGAATCGAAGGAGGTCGCGGCATGACGGCGGGCGATGCGGCAGCGAAGCGGCCGTTTCGCGTGCTCGGGCTGCAGCAGGTCGCGATCGGCGGCCCGAGCAAGGCGCGACTGCGCGGGCTCTGGGTCGACCTGCTCGGGCTCGAGGTCACGGGCACCTTTCGCAGCGTGCGAGAGAACGTCAACGAGGACATCTGCGCGCTCGGCTCCGGCGTCGGCAGGGTGGAGGTCGACCTGATGGAGCCGATCGACCCCGACGGAAAGCCGGCGGTGCACGCGACGCCGCTCAACCACATCGGCCTCTGGATCGACGACCTGCGCGCCGCCGTCGACTGGCTGGGGTCGCGTGGCGTGCGTTTCGCGCCGGGCGGCATCCGCCCCGGCGCCGGCGGGCACGACGTGTGCTTCGTCCATCCGAAGGCCAACGACGCCTTCCCGATCGCCGGCGAAGGCGTCCTCGTCGAGCTCGTGCAGGCGACGGCCGAGGTCATCGCTGCGTCGGCCTCGAAGGAGACACGCGCATGACCGTCCACGCCATCCTCAGGATGGGCGACCCGCGGCTGCTGCGCATCGCGCAGCCGGTCGAGCGGTTCGCGACGCCGGAGCTGCGCGAGCTCGTTGCCGACATGTTCGAGACCATGCGCGCGGCCAACGGCGCCGGCCTCGCGGCGCCCCAGATCGGCGTCGACCTGCAGTTCGTGATCTTCGGCTTCGGGCGCAACGCGCGCTACCCCGATGCCGAACCGGTCCCCGAGACGGTGCTCGTCAATCCGCAGGTGGAGCCGCTCGGCGACGCCGAGGAGGACGGCTGGGAAGGGTGCCTGTCGGTGCCGGGCATGCGCGGCGTCGTGCCGCGGCTGACGCGCATCCGGTACCGCGGCTTCGACGTCGACGGTCGGCCCGTCGAGCGCGATGCGGAAGGGTTCCACGCGCGGGTCGTCCAGCACGAATGCGACCACCTCGTGGGCACCCTCTATCCGATGCGCATCCGCGACTTCTCCAGGTTCGGCTACACGAGCGTCCTGTTCCCCGACCTGGCGCCTGACAGCGACGATGACTGAGAGGCGCGGCAGGTCGCGCGTGTAAAGGAACGTTGCCGTCTGGCGCGCCGGGTCGGCCGAAGCGCCGGCGGGCGCGTTGAACGAGCAGGCTGCCGCACCAGACGGCATCTGGATCCGGAGAATGTCCATGCGCCCCACGCCATCCCCCCCCAGAGCGGCCGCCCCGCCGCGCAGCGCCGCCCGCTGGCTCATGCTCTCGCTGGCCGCCCTGCTCGCGATCGGCACGGCCATGCACGCACGTGCGCAGACGGGCAACCCCGGCCTCGACCCCGCCGTCGATCCACCCGGCCGCGTCGCGCGGCTGAGCGACACCACCGGGCAGGTCTGGCTCTACAACGCCGACACCGACGAGTGGATCTCGATCGGTCGCAACCGGCCGCTCACCACCGGCGATCGCGTCGCCACCGACAACGGCGTGCACGCCGAGATCGGGCTCGGCTCGACGACGCTGCGGCTCGACTCGGCGACCGAGATCGAGATCGCCGAACTCGACGACAGCGTCTTCCACGTCCACCTGCAGGCAGGCAGCGTCGAGGCGCGCGTGCGCAGCCCGCAGTCGCTCGCCGAGTTCTCGATCACGACCGAAGAAGGTCGCGTCCGTGCGCAGTCGGCCGGCAGCCTGCGGGTCGATCGGTCCGACGGCCAGACCGAGCTGACCGTGCTGGCAGGGCAAGCCGTCTTCGAGGGCCGCAACAGCGCCTTGCCGATGACCGCCGGGCAGCACGCCCGCTTCTGGCTCGACGCCGGCGGTGCCGCGCAGTACGCCACGGCCGACCCGCCGCGCGACGCCTTTGCCGCCTGGATCGCAGAGCGCCAGCGGGTCGACGTCGCGCCGCCGGTCGCCACGCGCTACGTCTCGCCCGAGATGACGGGCGCCGACGACCTCAACCGCTATGGCAACTGGGATTCGACGCCCGAATACGGCGCGATCTGGTATCCACGCACCGTCGCCGTCGGCTGGGCGCCGTACAGCACCGGCCACTGGGCCTGGGTTCGGCCGTGGGGATGGACGTGGGTCGACGACGCGCCATGGGGCTTCGCGCCGTTCCACTACGGCCGCTGGGTCTACCACCGCGAGCGCTGGGGCTGGGCGCCCGGCAGCTACGTGTCGCGTCCCGTGTATGCGCCGGCGCTGGTGGCCTGGATGGGCGGCCCGCGCGTCAACGTCTCGGTGTCGATCGGCGGCGGCGGTCCGCCCGTCGGCTGGTTTCCGCTCGGCCCGCGCGAGGTCTACGTTCCGGGCTACCGATCGAGCCCGCGCTACGTGCGCAACGTGAACGTCGCGCAGGTGACCAACGTGACGGTCATCAACAACATCGTCAACAACGTCGGCGGTGCGCGCGATCGGCGCGACTACGTCAACCGCGGCCATCCTCACGCCGTCACCGTGGTGCCGGCGTCGATCCTGACGAGTCGACAGCCCGTCGGCCCGGCGGCGGTGCGCTACGGGCGGGAGCCGCAGATCCGTGCGCTCTTCGAGGCCGGCCGGCCGGAGCCGGTGTTCGCGGCGGCGCCGGTCAACGCGCCACCGCCGCACGAAGGGCGCGGCGGCAACCGTCCGCCGGATCGCCCACCGTTCGCCGGTGGCCGTGACCGGGCGGTTGGTGATCGCGGTGACCGGATCGGTGATCGGGGTGACCGCGGTGATCGTGGAGACCGCGGTGATCGCGGTGATCGCGGTGATCGCGGTGATCGCGGGGATCGGGGTGATCGGGGTGACAGGGGCGATCGCGGCGATCGCGGTGGTGATCGCCCCGGCGACCGTGGCGGCAGGCCCGAGTCGCCTGGTGCTCCCGTCATGGCCACGCCGCCGCGCGGCGCACCGGCTGTCCAGCAACCCGCACCGGCAACGTCGCCGGCCGGCAACGAGGTGCGACCCGGCGCAGGACGCGACCGCAACCGTGACCGTGACGACCCCGGAGCCGGCGTCGGCACGCCGCGTGGTGGCATGGTCGGCCGGGAGCCTCGCGGCGACGGGCGCGACGGTGGCCGTCGCGGCCGTGACGACGCCAACGGCCGGCGCGGCATCGCGCCGCCGCCGAACGCCGCCGAACCCGCGGCGATCCCGCAGCGCGGCGCGGACTCCCCACGGCCGCCGCGGGCCCCGCCGCCGACCCAGCGTCAGGCGGAACCGGCACCGCCGCAGGCGCCGCAGGCGCAGGGCGAGCCTGCGCGGCAAGCGGAACCGCCGCGGCGCGATGGCGAGCGGCGACGCGAGATCGCACCCAAGACAGCGGACCCGAAAGAGCGGGACGACCGAGGCGACAGGCCCGAGCGTCGCGAGCGGAACGAACGTCAGCGCTGATCGTAGGGCGCCGCGCCGACCGCGACGAGCCGGCTATCGCAGCAGTGGCTCCAACACTGGCCAGACGTTGCCGAGGATGATCGTGTGCGCGCTCGCGAGCGGGTGGATGCGATCGGCCTGGAACTTCGATTCGGCGTCCGGCACGTCGGCCACGCCCTTGAGCACGAACGGCACCAGCGACGCCTGCTCGCTGCGCGCCACGTCGGCGTAGATGGCGGCGAAGCGCTCGCCGTAGCTGCGCCCGTAGTTCGGCGGCACCTGCATGCCGAGCAGCACCACGCGGGCCCCGGCGGCCTTGGCGAGCCGGGTCATCTCGAGCAGGTTCGCGCGGGTGCTCGCAACCGGCAAGCCGCGCAGCGCGTCGTTGCCGCCGAGCTCGATGAGCACGAGTTCGGGCCGGTGCTGGCGCAACAGCGCCGGCAGCCGCGCCAGGCCGCCCGACGTGGTGTCGCCGCTGATGCTGGCGTTGACGACGACAGTGCCCGGCCGCTCCTGGCCGAGCCGCTGCGCGAGCAGGGCGACCCAGCCGCTGCCGCGGGCGATGCCGTATTCCGCGGACAGGCTGTCGCCGACGACCAGGATCTTCTTCCTCGATGCCGACGTCCCCGTGGCCGCGCGCAAGGGCATCGCGGAGGTGAGCCCGATGAGACCGACGCCCGCGCTACAGTGCCCCAGGAAGCGCCGCCGCGCGGTCCGCAACCGATTTCCGTTCACCCCGTACATGACCGATCCCATCATCGCCGTCGAGCGTCTCACCAAGCGCGTCCACGACTCGACCGGCACCCTGACGATTCTCCACGACATCGATTTCACACTGGCGGCGCGGGAATCGGTGGCCATCGTCGGCGCGTCGGGTTCGGGCAAGAGCACCCTGCTGGCGATCGTCGCGGGGCTCGACACGCCGAGCGAGGGCACCGTCAGGCTGGCCGGGGTCGACCTGTTCTCGATCGACGAGGACGCGCGCGCCGAGTTGCGGGCGCAAAAGCTCGGCTTCGTCTTCCAGAGCTTTCAGCTGCTCGGCAACCTCAACGCGCTCGAGAACGTGATGCTGCCGCTCGAGCTGCAGGGGCGCAGCGATGCCCGCAAGCTCGCCACCGAGATGCTGGGCCGCGTCGGCCTGTCCGAACGCCTGCGCCATTACCCGCGGGTGTTGTCGGGCGGGGAGCAGCAGCGCGTCGCGCTGGCTCGCGCGTTCGTCGTCGCGCCGGCGCTGCTGCTGGCCGACGAGCCCACCGGGAGCCTCGATTTCGCGACCGGCGAGACGGTGATGGCGCTGATGTTCGCGCTCAATCGCGAGGCGGGGACGACCCTGGTGCTGGTGACGCACGACCCCGCCATCGCCACACGCTGCGATCGCCAGCTTCGCATCGAAGCCGGGCGGATCGAGCCGTGATCAGTTGCTGAACTTGTAGTCGGTCTTCGCCTTCGCGCGAAGCTCGTCGCGGAAGGTCGTGGCCTTCTGCTGCGAAAGGCGTTGCTCGAGCTGCGGCTTCACCTCGGCCAGCGGCGGGAACTTGGCCGGTCGCGTGTCGTCGAGGCGGATGACGTGATAGCCGAACTGCGTCTTCACCGGCTCCGGCGTGACCTCGCCCTTCTTCAGCTTCACCATCGCCTGCGAGAACTCCGGCACGTAGGCCGTGGCGCTCGCGAAGTCGAGGTCGCCGCCGTTCTCGGCAGAGCCCGGGTCCTTCGAGTTCTTCTTCGCCAGGTCCTCGAACTTGGCGCCGGCCTTGAGCTCGGCGATGAGCTTCTTCGCGTCGTCTTCCTTCTCGACGAGGATGTGCCGGGCGCGGTACTCGGTGCCGCTCTGCTGCGCCTTCAGCCGGTCGTATTCCTTCTGGATCTCGGCGTCGCTGATCTTGCCGGTCTTGTCGAGGTCGCTCGACAGCAGGCCGATGAGGATGCCCTGCCGGGCGAGCTCCATCTGCTGCTTGAAGTCGACGCTGGCGGCGAGGCCGCGGCGTTCTGCCTCCTGGGTCAGGATCTCGTCGGTGACGACCTTGTCGCGGACCAGCGTGTCGATGTTCGGCGGCAACTGCTGGCCGCGCGCGGCGGCCTGCTTCTGCACCTGCGTGAGCAGCGTGTCGACGCGCGCTTTCGGGACCGGCTTTCCGTTGACGACAGCGACGTTCTGCGCTGCCGCGGGAAGCGCCGTCAGCGCGGCGACCGTCAGCGTGGCGACGGCGAGGGTGCGCGGGTTCATCATGATGAAGAAGGTGTTCCTGAAGGCGGGTGGGGTGGGATGCCGATGGGCGCGGCAGTCGCGTGAGAGGCCGCGCGCTCAGGGCTCTCCAGGGGCGCGCGCGTCGATCGCGAGGGCGTGTATGCCCTGGGGCATCAGCGAGCGGACGGCATCATATACGAGGCGGTGCCGAGCGACGCGGCCGAGGCCTTCGAAACGGGCGCTTCTGATCCGGACGCTGAAGTGGCGCCCTTCGCGTGCGCCCGCATGACCGACGTGGAGGTGGCTGTCGTCGTCGACCTCGACCGCATCCGGCGCCAGATGCACCCGCAACTCGGCCTCGATGGCGTCGGCGGTCACGCCCGCGCTCACAGCGCGCCCGGGCCCGTCGACCGTGCCGGTGCAACGGCGGCGGCCTCGTCGTCGTCGTCGAGGGGCTGGCGCGACAGCCACACGCCCTGACCGACGAGGAACACGAGCATGAGCCCGGTGAGACCGAACACCTTGAAGGTCGCCCAGGCCGAGGTCGAGTAGTTGTAGGCCACGTAGAGGTTCACGAAGCCCATCAGCGCGAAGAAGACGACCCAGGCGAGGTTGAGTCGCTTCCACGACGCCGGCGGCAACGACATCTGCTCGCGAAGGAGCGACTGCAGCAGGTTCTTGCCGAAGAACACCGGCGCGGCCCAGAACACGAATGCCATCACCCAGTAGAGCACGCTCGGCTTCCACTTGATGAAGGTCGCATCGTGGAACCAGACCGTCGCGCCGCCGAGCACGGCGACGAGCGCGAAGGTGACCCACAGCATGGTGTCGACCTTGCGCCGCATCGCCACCAGGGTGACGATCTGCATCAGCGTCGCGGCGATGACGACCATGGTCGCCAGCAGCACCGGAGCCTCGGTCGGCCCGACGGCCCCGCCGTTGACGAGGAAGCCGAAGTGCTCGCTGGCGAACCGCGCCGACGCCTCGGCGTTGCTGTCCGCGACCTTGAAGGTCACGAAGAAGAAGATGAGCGGAAGGAGGTCGAGGAAGAACTTCATCGGACGGAAAGTGTAGGCAAAGGTCGCGCCGGATCGCAGGAGAGGGTCGTGAGGTAAGGCCGCATCGCGTCTTTCGGGGTAGTCCCTGTAACCTCGGAGGGCGCGGTTCCGTTACCTTCTGGCGGTTTGTCGATCGCGTCCTTCCAGGAGTTCTGCATGAGCATTGTCATCAAGCCGTCCCGTCGCCTCGTGCTGGCGGCCGTCGCCCTCGGCCTCGCGGGGTCGGCCAGCCTCGCCGTCGCCCAGGCGAAGAAGCCGCTCGAAGGCCAGGTCGTCAAGCTGGCCTGGATCGATCCGTTGTCCGGCCTGATGGGTCCGGTCGGCAACAACCAGCTCAACAGCTGGAAATTCCAGATCGACAAGTTCAATGCGAACAACCTGGCCGGCGTGAAGTTCGAGATCACCGGCATCGACAACAAGCTGTCGCCCACGGAAAGCCTCAACGCGCTCAAGTCGGCCACCGACCAGGGCATCCGCTACATCATCCAGGGCAACGGCTCCTCGGTGGCGCTGGCGCTGATCGATGCGATCAACAAGTACAACGAGCGCAATCCCGGCAAGGAGGTGATCCTCCTCAACGAGGCGGCGGTGGACCCCGACCTCACCAACAGCAAGTGCAGCTTCTGGCATTTCCGCTTCGACGCCGACACGACGATGAAGATGGAGGCGATGACCACCTTCATGAAGGACAAGGCCGACATCAAGAAGGTCTACATCCTCGGCCAGAACTATTCGCACGGCCATCAGGTCGCCAAGTTCGCCAAGGAAGACCTCAAGCGCAAACGCCCCGACATCGAGATCGTCGGCGAGGACCTGCATCCGATCGCCCAGGTGCGCGACTTCGCGCCCTACATCGCCAAGATCAAGGCGAGCGGCGCAGACACGGTCATCACCGGCAACTGGGGCTCCGACCTGACGCTGCTCGTGAAGGCGGCCACCGAGGGCGGCTACAACGGCAAGTTCTACACCTACTACACGAGCGTCACCGGCACGCCGACCGCCCTCGGCAAGAACGGCGCGGGCAAGGTCTACCAGGTCGGCTATGGCCTGCCGAACGGCATGGGCGCCGAGATGGACAAGGACATCGCCGGCTTCAAGAAGAAGTACAACGACGACTACTACACCTTCGCGATCACGCGCATCCTCGAGGCGCTGACGCGGGCGATGGCGCAGTCGAAGTCGACCGACCCGGTCAAGGTCGCCTTCGCGATGGAAGGCCTGAAGTGGAAGAGCCAGTTCGGCGGCGAGGTGGAGATGCGGAAATCGGACCACCAGCTGCAACAGCCGCTCTACATGGGCGAGTGGGAGAAGGCGAGCGCCAAGTACCCGACCGATCTCGAGAACACGGGCATGACGCTCGTTCCCGTGGCGGAGTACCCTAACTACGTATCGAGCACGCCGACGAGCTGCCAGATGAAGCGGCCGTCCGCATCCTGATAGCGCTTCTTCCGTCGACGAGGCCCGATCTCATCCGGATCGGGCCTCTTTTCGTTTCCTGAAGCGACCCACGCTCCGCCGATTCCGACTGATGGAATTCTTCACCATCTCGATGCTCAACGGGCTGAGCTACGGATTGCTGCTGTTCATGCTCAGCTCGGGCCTGACGCTGATCTTCAGCATGATGGGCGTGCTGAACTTCGCGCACGCCAGCTTCTACATGGTCGGCGCTTACGTCGCCTACTCGATCGCCCGCCTGGTCGGCTTCTGGCCCGGCCTGGTGCTGGCGCCGCTCGTCGTCGGCGTCATCGGCGCGTTGTTCGAGAAGGTGTTCCTTCGCCGGGTGCACAGGTTCGGGCACGTTCCCGAGCTGCTGATCACGTTCGGACTGTCGTTCGTGATCATCGAGCTCGTGTTGCTGATCTGGGGTCGGACCGGGGTCGATTTCCCGCCGCCCGACTTCCTCAAGGGCCCGGTCTTCACGCTCATCAACTCGTCGGTGTCGGGCCTCGATGTCGTTGCAGGTGCCGCACCACGGGCCATGTGCATCGCCGCGGACGCGGCGGCCCGCATCGTCTGCTCGCCGTTCCCGGCGACGCGCGGCTTCATGATGGTCGTCGCGCTGGCGATGCTGCTCTCGCTCTGGCTGTTGCTGACCCGCACCCGCATCGGCCTGGTCATCCAGAGCGCGCTCACCCATCCCGAGATGGTCGAGTCGCTCGGTCACAACGTGCCGCGCGTCTTCATGCTCGTGTTCGGCGCCGGTGCGGCGCTTGCCGGGCTGGCCGGCGTGATCGGCGGCTTCACCTTCGTCACGGAGCCTTCGATGGCGGCGGCGCTCGGGCCGGTGATCTTCGTCGTCGTGGTGGTCGGCGGCATGGGGTCGCTCGCCGGCGCGTTCGCAGCCTCGCTGCTGATCGGCATCATCCAGACCTTCGCGGTGGCGCTCGACTACTCGCTGCTCGACGTCGCCCGGGCGTTGCACGTCGCGCCGACGGGCGAGTCCGGCACGTGGGCGACGCTCACGATCTCGCAGGTGGCACCGATCCTGCCGTATCTGTTCCTCGTGCTGATCCTGATCTTCAGGCCGCGCGGACTGCTCGGAACACGCGAAGGATGAGCAGCAGCCTCCCGGTTCCGCCGCGGGGCGAAGCCGCCACGTCGAAACCCCTGCTCTCCACCGGGCGCGTTTTGCTGTGGGGCGGCTATGCGCTCGTGATGGTGGTCGTGCCGTACCTGTTCACGAGCAACCTCGACCGGGCCATCCTCGCCCAGATGGGCATTGCGATCGTCGCCTGCCTGTCGTACAACATGCTGCTCGGCCAGGGCGGCATGCTCAGCTTCGGGCACGCCGTCTACACCGGCCTCGCGTCGTTCGTCGCGATCCACGCGCTCGTCGCGATCGGCGACGGTCGGCTGCCGATCCCGGTCAGCATCGTGCCGCTGGTCGGCGGCTTCGCCGGCCTCGCCGCCGCCGTGGTCCTCGGCTTCGTGACGACCAAGAAGGCCGGCACGCCGTTCGCGATGATCACGCTCGGTCTCGGCGAACTGGTCTTCGCGATGGCGCTGATGGTGCCGGAGTTCTTCGGTGGCGAGGGCGGCGTCTCGGCCAATCGCACAGCCGGGGCGCCGTTCCTGGGCATCACCTTCGGGCCGCCGATCCAGGTGTACTACCTGCTCGCCGCCTACACGCTGGCGTCCACCGCGCTGATGTTCGCCTTCACGCGCACACCGCTCGGCCGCATGCTCAACGCCGTTCGCGACAACCCGGAGCGGGTCGAGTTCATCGGCTACAACACACAGCGCGTGCGCTACTTCTCGTTCGTCATCGCCGGCTTCTTCGCCGGCATCGCGGGCGGGATGTACGCGATCAGCTTCGAGATCGCGACGGCCGAGGTGGTGGGGGCCGCGCGCTCGGGCGCCTACCTGCTGTTCACCTTCCTCGGCGGCGCCACCTTCTTCTTCGGCCCGATCATCGGCGGCATCCTGATGGTGCTGAGCCTGACGCTGCTGTCGCAGATGACGGCGGCCTGGCAGCTCTACCTCGGCGTGATCTTTCTCTTCATGGTCATGTATGCACCGGGCGGCATCGCCAGCCTGATCATGATGAACCTGCGCGTGATGGCGCATCGCAGGTTGCATCGGCTCTGGCACTGGTACGTGCTGCTGACCGCGTCCGCGCTCGTGATGCTGGTCGGCGTGACGGCGCTGGTCGAGATGGTCTATCACCTGCAGCTCGTCACCGCCGGCGGACCGACGGTGCGCTACCTCGGCGTGACGCTCGACACGCACGCCGCGACCGGATGGCTGATCGCCGGCGCAGTGGCGCTGATCGGCTTCGCCGCGTTCGAGTTTGTCCGCCGCCGCTTCGCGCATGCGTGGGGGCGCATCCAGGCCGAGATCGAGGCCGACATGTCGTTCAAGGGCGGCGCCGCGTGAGCACGGCCTCGGCTGGAGCACCGGTGGTCACGACGCCGGCCATCGAGCTCCTCGACGTCCGCAAGTCGTTCGGCAAGACCGAGATCATCCGCGGCGCCAGCCTCGCGGTCGCGCCCGGCGAGCGGGTCGGCATCATCGGCCCGAACGGCGCCGGCAAGTCGACCCTCTTCAACCTCATCAGCGGCCGTTTCGGCGCCACCAGCGGCGAGATCCGGCTCGGCGGCAAGCGCATCGACGGACTGCTGCCCTACCAGATCAGCCGCCTCGGCCTGGCGCGCAGCTTCCAGATCACCAACATCTTCGGGCGGCTGTCGGTGTTCGAGAACCTGCGCTGCGGCCTGCTGTGGTCGATGGGGCACCGCTACGCGTTCTGGAAGTTCCTCGCCGGCCTGCACGAGACCAACGCCCGCGCCGAGGAGCTGCTGCGCATGATCCGCCTCGAGGACAAGCGCGAGACGCTGGCCATGAACCTGACCTACGCCGAGCAGCGCGCGCTCGAGATCGGCATCACGATCGCAGGCGGCGCCGGCGTGATCCTCCTCGACGAGCCGACCGCCGGCATGAGCAAGAGCGAGACGGCGCGCTTCATCGAGCTGATCCGCGAGGTGACGGTCGGCAAGACGCTGCTCACCGTGGAGCACGACATGGGCGTCGTCTTCGGCCTCGCAGACAAGATCGCCGTGCTCGTCTACGGCGAGGTGATCGCGTTCGACACACCGGAGGCGGTTCGCGCCAATCCGAAGGTGCAGGAAGCGTATCTCGGGTCGGTGCTCGCCGACCAGCAGGTCACCGCAGCGGAGCCGCGATGACGACGACACCGCCGCTGCTGGCGTTGCAGGGCCTGCACGCGTACTACGACAAGAGCCACATCCTGCACGGCGTCGACCTGACGGTCGGCGAGGGCGAGATCGTGGCGCTGCTCGGGCGCAACGGCTCGGGCCGGTCGACGACGGTGCGCACGGTCATGGGGCTGGTGCGCGGAACGGGTTCCGTGCGCTGGCGCGGCGACGAGATCCTGGGGCACAAGGCGTTCGACATCGCCCACCGAGGCATCGGCTATGTGCCGGAAAGCCGGGAGATCTTTCCCAAGCTCACGGTCGAACAGAACCTGATGCTCGGCGAGAAGCGCGGCCGCAAGAACCCGCGCTGGACCTTTGCCGACATGTACCGCCTGTTTCCGCGCCTGAAGGAGAGGGAGCACACCGAAGCCGGCGTGCTCTCCGGCGGCGAGCAGCAGATGCTCACGCTGTGCCGAACGCTGATGGGCGATCCCGACCTCATCATGATCGACGAGCCGACCGAAGGCCTGGCGCCGATGATCGTCGAGCTCGTCGCCGACTACCTGAAGACGCTCAAGGACCGCGGCGTGTCGGTGTTGCTCGTCGAGCAGAAGCTGACGATCGCGCTGCAGATCTCGGAGCGCTGCTACGTCATGGGGCACGGTGCGATCGTCTTCGAGGGAACGCCGGCGGCGCTCCGTGCGGCCTCCGAGATCCGCAAGGAATGGCTCGAGGTCTGACGCGCCGTCGGCGGCATGTCGGAGCTCCGCGAGAGCTTCGCCGCCTAGAATAGAACGATCGTTCTTTTTTGCTCCGCGGCCATCGTCGGCGACGCGAGCACCCCGACCGGAAAGCGCACCATGACCGCCAGATACGAGACCCGCGGCGACGTTGCCGTCATCACCCTCGACAACCCACCGGTCAACGGTCTCGGCTACGAGACACGCGTCGGCATCACGCGAGGACTCGATCGCGCGCTGGCCGACGACGCCGTCAAGGCGATCGTCGTGACGGGCGCCGGCAAGGCGTTCTCGGGCGGCGCCGACATCCGCGAGTTCGGTTCGCCGAAGGCGATCGCCGAGCCGAACCTGCTGTCCGTCATCAACGCGCTCGAGGCGAGCGCGAAGCCGGTCGTCGCGGCGGTGCACAGCGTCGTGATGGGCGGCGGGCTCGAGCTGGCGCTGGGTTGTCACTACCGCGTCGCTGCGGCGGGAACGAGCGTGGCGTTGCCCGAAGTGAAGATCGGCCTGATCCCCGGGGCCGGCGGAACGCAGCGCCTGCCTCGCGTGCTCGGCCTGGAGACTGCGCTGAACATGATCGTCAGCGGCGAAACCGTCAAGAGCGAGCTGCTGGCGAAGGTGCCGGGGCAGAAGCTGTTCGACAAGGTCGTGGACGGCGACGCCGCCGCGGTGGTTGATGCCGCCGTGGCGATGGCCCGCGACAAGGCCGCCGACCCCGCACGTCCGAAGGTGCGAGAACTGACGGTGCGGCACCCGAACGCCGAGGCGTTCATCCAGTTCGCGCGCAACACCGTCGGTGCGATGTCGAAGAACTTCCCGGCTCCGGGCAAGAGCATCGACGCGATCGCCGCGTCGCTCACGAAGCCGTTCGACGAGGGCATGAAGATCGAGCGCGAGATCTTCATGGGCTTGATCCCGACACCCGAGGCGAGGGCGCTGCGCCATGTGTTCATGGCCGAGCGCGCGGCCAGCAAGATCGCCGACATGCCAGCGGACACGAAGCCGAGGACGATCGGGAAGGTCGCCGTGATCGGCGCCGGCACGATGGGCGGCGGCATCGCCATGAACTTTCTCAACGCCGGCATCCCGGTCGTCATGCTCGAGATGAAGCAGGATGCGCTCGACAAGGGTGTCGGCGTCATGCGCAGGAACTACGAATCGCAGGTGAAGAAGGGCAAGCTCAAGCCCGACAAGCTCGACGAGCGGATGGCGCTGCTGTCGACGACGCTCCAGTACGACGACCTGAAGGACGCCGACCTCGTCATCGAGGCGGTGTTCGAGGACATGGGCGTGAAGGAGCAGGTGTTCAAGACGCTCGACGAGGTGATGAAGCCCGGCGCGATCCTCGCGTCGAACACGTCCACCCTCGACCTCGACCAGATCGCGTCGTTCACGAAGCGACCGCAGGACGTGGTGGGCATGCACTTCTTCAGCCCCGCCAACGTGATGAAGCTGCTCGAGGTCGTTCGCGGCGAGAAGACCGCGAAGGACGTGCTCGCGACGGTGATGGCGCTCGGCAAGACGATCCGGAAAACCTGCGTCGTCTCGGGCGTGACCGACGGCTTCATCGGCAACCGCATGATCGAGCAGTACTCGCGCCAGGCCGGCTTCCTGCTGGAGGAAGGCGCGATGCCGCAACAGGTCGACAAGGCGATGGAGAAGTTCGGCATGGCGATGGGGCCGTTTCGCATGGGCGACCTGGCCGGCAACGACGTCGGCTGGTACATCAGGAAGCGCCGCTACGTCGAGAAGCCCGACATCCGCTACTCCAGGACGGCCGATCTGCTGTGCGAGATGGGGCGCTTCGGGCAGAAGACCGGTGCCGGCTGGTACGACTACGTGAAGGGCAAGCGCGACGCGATCCCGAGCAAGATCGTGACCGACATGATCGAGCAGCACCGCACCGATCTCGGCATCACGCCGCGCAAGATCGGCGACGACGAGATCGTCCATCGCCTCGTCTACGCGCTCGTCAACGAGGGCGCGAAGATCGTCGACGAGGGCATCGCCCAGCGCGCCAGCGACATCGACATGGTCTACCTCGCGGGCTACGGCTTCCCGCTGTTTCGCGGCGGGCCGATGAACTACGCCGACACGCAGGGGCTGTGGAACGTCACGCAGGCGATGAAGCGCTTCGCGAAGAACCCGCACGACGACGGGCCGTTCTGGACACCGGCACCGCTGCTCGCCAAGCTCGCCGAAGAAGGCAAGACCTTTAGCTGACCGCGCGAGCGCTGTCGCCCGACCCGCCCCACAGGAGCCATCCATGACCACCGCCGTCATCGTCTCGACTGCCCGCACGCCGCTCGCCAAGAGCTGGAAGGGCGCCTTCAACATGACCCATGGCGCGACGCTCGGCGGCCACGCCGTCAAGCACGCCGTCGAACGCGCCGGCATTGACGGCGCCGAGGTCGACGACGTGATCATGGGCTGCGCGACGCCCGAGGGGGCCACGGGAAGCAACATCGCGCGACAGATCGCGCTGCGCGCTGGCCTGCCGATCACGACCTCCGGCGTCACGGTCAACCGCTTCTGCTCGAGCGGGCTGCAGACGATCGCGATGGCGGCGCAGCGCGTGATCGCCGGCGAGAGCGACATCCTCGTCGCCGGTGGCGTCGAGTCGATCTCGTGCGTGCAGAACGAGGCCAACAAGCACATGCTGGCCGACCCGTGGCTCGTCGAGCACAAGCCGGAGATCTACTGGAACATGCTGCAGACGGCCGAGCAGGTGGCCAAGCGCTACGAGATCCCGCGCCAGCGGATGGACGAGTACGGTGCCGCGTCGCAGCAGAAGGCGACCGCGGCGCTCGAGGCCGGCAGGTTCAGGGACGAGATCGCGCCGATCACCGTCACCTCGGGCGTCGCCGATGCGGCGACGGGTCTGCGCAGCAAGGAGGTCACCGTCGACAACGACGAGGGCATCCGCCCGGGAACGACCTACGACGGCATCAAGGACATCCGCCCCGCCGTTGCGGGCGGCGTGATCTCGGCCGGCAACGCCAGCCAGTTCAGCGACGGCGCCGGTGCCTGCGTGGTCATGAACGAAGCGGTGGCCGAGAAGCGCGGCCTGAAGCCGCTCGGCCGCTTCCTCGGCTTCGCGGTCGCCGGCTGCGAGCCTGACGAGATGGGCATCGGCCCGGTCTTCGCGGTGCCCAAGGTGCTCAAGCGGCTCGGCCTGACGGTCGACGACATCGACCTGTGGGAGCTCAACGAGGCCTTCGCCGTGCAGGTGCTCTACTGCGCCGACCGGCTCGGCATCCCGATGGACCGGCTCAACGTCGACGGCGGCGCGATCGCGGTCGGCCACCCTTACGGCGTGAGCGGCCAGCGGCTCACCGGCCACGCGCTCATTGAGGGCAAGCGCCGCGGCGCGAAGAAGGTCGTCGTGACGATGTGCATCGGCGGCGGCATGGGAGCGGCGGGGGTGTTCGAGGTTCTGTGAGGGGCTCGCGTTCAGCGTCGTCGCGCTCGACACGATCATGACCTACCGCGCCACCGTCGACTTCCTGCTCCACGACTGGCTCGACGTCGAGTCGCTGCGCGAGCGCCCGCGTTTCGCCGACCACAGCCGCGAGACGTTCGACTCGGTGCTCGACACCTGCGAGCGCATCGCCCGCGAGCGCTTCGCTCCCTACAACCGCGCTGCCGACAGCGAGGAGCCTTGGTTCGACGGCGAGAAGGTGCACCTGCCGAAATCGAGCCACGAGGCGGCGGCGGCGTACTTCGGGTCCGGCATGCTCGCGGCGGCGCAGGACTACGAGATCGGCGGCATGCAGCTGCCCTGCGTCGTCGAGATGGCGGCCAACAGCTTCTTCTCGAAGGCCGGCATCGGCATCGGCGGCGGCGGCATGCTGACCAGCGGCAACGCCAACCTGCTGATGGCGCACGGCACGGCGGCGCAGCAGGCGGCGTTCGCGGTGCACGAGTTCTCGGGGCGTTTCGCCGGAACCATGTGCCTGTCGGAACCGCAGGCGGGGTCGAGCCTGTCGGACATCACGACGCGCGCCGTTGCCGACGGTGCGGAGTTCGAGCGCGACCCGCTCGGCCCGCGTTACCGCCTCACCGGCTCGAAGATGTGGATCAGCAACGGCGACCACGAGCTCACCGAGAACATCGTCCACCTCGTGCTCGCCAAGATTCCTGGCGACGACGGCAAGGCGGTTGCCGGCGCTCGGGGCATCTCGCTGTTCATCGTCCCGAAGTGGCTCGTCGACGCCGAGGGCGTGCTCACGGGCGAGCGCAACGACGTGGCCCTGGCGGGGCTCAACCACAAGCTCGGCTACCGCGGCATTCCCAACACACTGCTCAACTTCGGTGAGGGCAAGCACGCGGTGGGCGGCACCGCCGGGGCCATCGGCTACCGCGTCGGCGCGCCGGGCGAAGGCCTGCGCTGCATGTTCCACATGATGAACGAGGCGCGCATCGCCGTCGGCCTCGGCGCGGTGACGCTCGGCTTCGCGGGCTACGAAGCGTCGCTCGAGTACGCGAAGGCGCGCCCGCAAGGCCGCCCGACCGGCCGCGACGGCAAGGACCCCACGCGCCCGCAAGTGCCGATCATCGAGCACGCCGACGTGAAGCGGATGCTGCTGGCGCAGAAGAGCTGGTGCGAGGGCGGCCTCGCGCTCGAGCTGTACTGTGCCCGCCTCGTCGACGAGTTGCACACCGGAAAGGACGAGGCCCCCACGCTCCCTGCGGTCGCTGCCCCCCGAGGGGGTGCGGCCGATCTTGGGAGCGGCCCGGCGATCGGCCGTTCCCGGGCTGGTCTGCTCCTCGAAGTGCTCACGCCGATCGCCAAGAGCTGGCCGAGCGAGTGGTGCCTCGAGGCCAACAGCCAGGCCATCCAGGTGCTCGGCGGCTACGGCTACACGCGCGACTTCCCGGTCGAGCAGTACTGGCGCGACAACCGCCTGAACATGATCCACGAGGGCACGCACGGCATCCAGGCGATCGACCTGCTCGGCCGCAAGGTCGTGATGGACGGCGGCGCCGGCCTGCGTGCGTTGCTCGACGCGATCGGCGCCACCGTCGCGCGCGCTGCCACGCACGACGCGCTGACAGCGCCCGCGCAGGCGCTCGCCGGCGCCGCCGAGCTGGCCGCGGAAGCGACGCAGGCGGCCTGGTCGACCGGCGAGCCGGAAGCCGCGCTCGCCAACGCGACGCCTTACCTGCAGGCGCTCGGCCACATCGTCGTCGCCTGGATGTGGCTCGACGTCGCGACCTGCGTCGCCGCGGCCGGGTCCGACGACGCGGCGTCGCGCGGGCGCCTGGCAGCGTGCCGATACTTCTTCCGCTACGAGCTGCCGAAGGTGCCGGCATGGCTCGGGGTCGTCCGCAGCCGCGACGACACCTGCCGCACGATGGCGGTGGAATCGTTCTGATGTCGATCACCGCGGCGCGGGTCCAGGTGCTCGCCTGGGCGATGATCTACGGCGGAATGCTGACCGTCGGCCTCGGCTGGTCGCTGCGCAAGGGCGGCAACGGCTGGGGAGTGGGCCTCGCCATCGGCGGCGGGGTCGTCGCGGCCGCTGGCTGCTTCCTCATCTGGGCGCGGTCGCGCATGACGGTCGAGCCGCCGGCGGCCGATTGATCGGCATCACCCGACATACACGACGCACCGCGCCACCACCCCCCACGAAAGGCGAGACACCATGAGCACCCACATCACCGAGCTGTTCGACCTCAAGGGCAGGACCGCGCTCGTCACCGGCGGCTCTCGCGGTCTGGGCCTGCAGATCGCCGAGGCGCTCGGCGAGGCCGGCGCGCGGGTGATGCTGACGTCGCGCAAGGCGGAAGACCTCGAGGAGTCCGCCGCGCACCTGAAGTCCGCCGGCATCGAGGCGCTCTGGATCGACGCCGACGCCAGCCAGCCGAGCGAGATCGTGCGCGTGGCGCAGGACGCGATCGCGCGCATGGGTCAGGTCGACATCCTCGTCAACAACGCCGGCGCGACCTGGGGCGCAAAGGCCGAGGATCACCCGCTCGAGGCGTGGGACAAGGTGATGAACCTCAACATCCGCTCGATCTTCCTGATGAGCCAGGCGATCGGCAAGCACAGCATGATCCCGCGGCGCGAAGGCAGGATCATCAACGTCGCGTCGATCGCCGGCCTCGCCGGCAACAGCGCCGACATGGCGATGGTCGCCTACAACACCAGCAAGGCCGCGGTCATCAACTTCACGCGCACGCTGGCCGGCGAATGGGGCAAGTACAACATCAACGTCAATGCGCTCGCGCCCGGCATGTTCCCGAGCAAGATGACGAAGGGAACGATCGATCGGATCGGCGAGAAGGCGCTCGCCGGTCACGCGCCGCTCGGCCGCATCGGCGACGACGACGACCTCAAGGGCGCGACGCTGCTCTTCGCCTCCCGCGCCGGCAAGCACATCACGGGGCAGACGCTGCCGATCGACGGCGGCGTCTCGGCCATCATCGCGGCCTAGTGATGCCCCCACGCTCACGGGTACGTTCGCTGCCCCCCGGGACCCGAGCGGGTCCCTTCGTGACCCTTGGGGCGCGGCCGGGCTTGGGGGCGGCCCGGCGCCCGGCCGGGCCGCTTCGATGAAAACCCTCGTTCGCATCCCGTTCGCCGACCTGCTCGGCTTCGAGCTCGTGCGGTTCGAGGTCGACGAGGCGGAGTTGCGGCTGGTCCTGCGCGACGAACTGCTCAACTCGTGGGACGTCGCCCACGGCGGCGTGACGATGACGCTGCTCGACGTGGTGATGGCGCACGCAGCGCGCAGCCCCGTCGCGCCAGATGCCGCGCCGATCGAGCAGGGCGTCGTCACGATCGAGATGAAGACGAGCTTCATGCGACCCGGCGTCGGCACGCTCACGGG
>JBBSUK010000026.1:0-31567 GCA_038234975.1 Burkholderiales bacterium | reverse complement strand
TCGACATCCTCGAGGCCGATCGAGAGGCGGATCGTGCCGGGGCCGATGCCGGCGCGGGCGAGCGCGGCGTCGTCCATCCGGAAGTGGGTCGTCGACGCGGGGTGGATCACCAGCGACCGGCAGTCGCCGACGTTGGCGAGGTGCGAGAACACCTTCAGCGCCTCGATGAAGGCGCGGCCCTGCCCGCGCGAGCCTTTCAGATCGAAGCTGAAGACCGAGCCGCAACCGCGCGGCAGCAAGCGCTTGGCCAGCGCGTGGTCCGCGTGCGTTTCGAGCTCGGGATAGCCGACCCGGGACACCTGTGCGTGCCCGACCAGGAAGGCAACGACCTTCCTCGTGTTCTCGACGTGCCGCGCCATCCGCAGCGGCAGCGTCTCGATGCCCTGCAGGATCAGCCACGCGGTGTGCGGGCTCATGCTGGCGCCGAAGTCGCGCAAGCCCTCGCGACGCGCGCGCAGCAGGAAGGCGCCGACGGTGCTCTCCTCGCTGAACACCATGCCGTGGAAGCCGTCGTAGGCGCGCGTCAGCTCCTCGAAGCGGCCCGAGCGTTCGGTGGCGCCGTCCCAGTCGAAGTTGCCGCTGTCGACCAGCACGCCGCCGATCACGGTGCCGTGGCCCGAGAGGAACTTGGTCGCCGAGTGGTACAGCAGATCGGCGCCGTGCTCGAACGGCCGCATCAGCCACGGCGTCGTGAAGGTGGAGTCGACGAGCAGCGGCAGGTCGTGATCGTGTGCCAGCGCGGCGATGGTCGGGATGTCGAGCACGTCGAGGCCGGGATTGCCGAGCGTCTCGCCGAACAGCAGCTTGGTCTCCGGGCGGATCGCGGCGCGCCAGGCGTCGACGTCTCCCGGCTTCACGAACGTGGTCGCGATGCCGAACCGCGACAGCGTGTACTGCAGCAGGTTGTGCGAGCCGCCGTAGAGCGCGCTCGACGCGACGATGTGCGAGCCGGCGCCCGCGACGGTCGCGATCGCGAGATGCAGCGCCGCCTGCCCGCTGGCGGTGGCGATGGCGCCGGCGCCGCCTTCGAGCGCGGCGACACGCTCCTCGAGCACCGCGTTGGTCGGGTTCGAGATCCGGCTGTAGACGTGGCCCGAGCGCTCCATGTTGAAGAGCGACGCGGCATGCTCGGTCGACTCGAACACGAACGAGGTCGTGAGGTGGATCGGCACGGCGCGGGCGCCGGTGGCCGGGTCGGGCGCGGCGCCGGCGTGCAGGGCGAGGGTGTCGAAGCCGGGCATGGATCGGGCGCCGAGGCGGTTGCCGGGTAGGGCCTGCGATTGTGATGCGATGGTCGGCGGGCTATATTGGCCCGGACGGGCCGCTCGTGGCGGCCGGCACCGGAGAGCTTGCGATGAAGGTCAGCGACATCCTGCGCGTCAAGGGCAACACGCTCTACACGGTCGCGCCCGAGGAGGCGCTCGCGACGGCGCTCGACGCAATGTCGACCAACGACATCGGCTCGCTCGTCGTCATGGACCACGGCGACCTGGTCGGCATGCTGACCTTCCGCGAGGTGATCCAGGCGGTCGTCAAGAACGGCGGCTCGGTCGGCGAGACGCGCGTACGCAGCGTCATGGACGACGCGCCGCTCACCTGCACCCCCGGCACCGAGCTCGACGAGGTGCGCCGCATGATGCTCGGCCGCCACGCCCGCTACATGCCGGTGCTCAGCGAGCGCACCTTGATGGGCGTGGTGTCGTTCTACGACGTCGCCAAGTCGGTCGTCGACAGCCAGGACTTCGAGAACCGGATGCTCAAGGCCTATATCCGCGACTGGCCGGTCGAGGGGCGCGACGAGCTTCCGGAGTCGCCCAAGACGGGGCTGGGCTGATGCGCGCGGCTTGGCTCGCGCGAGAACCGAGCCGGGTCGCTGAACTAGCATAGGCCGATGCCCGGCAGCACCCTCGGCGAGCTCTTTCGCGTCACCAACTTCGGCGAGAGCCACGGGCCGGCGATCGGCTGCGTGGTCGACGGCTGCCCGCCCGGCCTCGCCCTCGCCGAGATCGACATCCAGCCCGACCTCGACCGGCGCCGCCCGGGCACCTCGCGCCACGTCACGCAGCGGCAGGAAGCCGACCGCGTCGAGATCCTGTCCGGCGTGTTCGAAGGCCGCACCACCGGAACGCCGATCGCGCTGGTGATCCGCAACATCGACGCGCGCTCGAAGGACTACGCCAACCTGCTCGACACGTTTCGCCCCGGCCACGCCGACTACACCTACCACCAGAAGTACGGCCTGCGCGACCCGCGCGGTGGCGGCCGCGCCTCGGCCCGGCTGACGGCGCCATCGGTCGCCGCCGCGGCGATCGCGAAGAAGTGGCTGTTCGAGACCCACGGCACCACGTTCTGTGCGTGGCTGTCGCAGATGGGCGAGATCGAGATCGCGTTCGAAGGCGAATCGCACATCCGCGAGAACCCGTTCTTCGCCGCCAACGCGTCGATGATCGATCGACTCGAGGCGCACATGGACGCACTGCGCAAGGCCGGCGACAGCTGCGGAGCGCGGATCGACGTGGTGGCCCGAGGCGTTCCCGTCGGCCTCGGCGAGCCCGTCTACGACCGGCTCGACGCCGACATCGCGCACGCGCTGATGGGCATCAACGCCGTCAAGGGCGTCGAGATCGGCGCCGGGTTCGCATCGGCCGGCCAGAAGGGCAGCGAGCATGGCGACGAGCTCACGCCTGAAGGCTTCGCGACCAACCACGCCGGCGGCGTGCTCGGTGGCATCTCCACCGGACAGGACATCACGGCGCGCATCGCCGTGAAGCCGACGAGCTCGATCCGCACGCCGCGTCGTTCGGTCGACCTTGAAGGCCGCGCGACGACGGTCGAGACGCACGGCCGCCACGACCCTTGCGTCGGCATCCGCGCCGCGCCGATCGCCGAGGCGATGCTGGCGCTGGTGCTGATGGACCACGCGTTGCGCCATCGCGCCCAGTGCGGCGACGTGCGCTCGACGATGCCGGCGATCGGTGCGCGCGCGCCGGGGCCGTGAACGACGCTTGAACGGGGTGGTTCGCGGTGCGGGCGTCGGTCCGTTCGCCGCGGTGTCGTTCGCGTACTTCGGTTTCGCCGGCCTGTTCTCGACGTGGGCGCCGATCTGGTACGCGAGCCTCGGCTTTTCCACCTTCGCGATCGGTGCGCTGGTGGCGCTGCAGAGCGCGACCCGCATCGTCGCGCCTTACGCGTGGGGGTCGCTCGCCGACCGCAGCGGACGGCGCGAGCGGCTGCTGCGCGTGGCAGCCGGCGGAGCACTGATCGCGTCGCTCGGGTTCCTGGCCGATCCGGCCATGGGTCGGGTGGCGGCGGTGTGCCTCGTGCTCAGCCTGTGCACCGCGGGCGTGCTCCCGATCAACGAGACGCTGCTCGCGTCGCGGGTCACGCGCGACGGCGTGCTCGACGTCGGCCGCTACGGTCGGGTGCGGCTCTGGGGTTCGGTCGGGTTCGTCGGCGCGGTGACGGGTTCCGGCTTCGTGCTGCAGGCGGCCGGCACCGGCCGCTTCCCCTGGCTGGCCAGCGCGATGCTGCTGCTGCTGTTCGGCCTGACGCTGCGGTTGCCGAAGACCTTCGAGCCGACGCCTGCGTCCACATCGACCTCCGGCGCCCTCGCCGTGCTGCGCGAGCCGGTGGTGGCCTGGTTCTTCGTCGGCCTCTTCTTCACCGTGCTGGCGCACACCGCGCTGTACGCCTTCTACTCGCTGCACCTTGCCTCGCTCGGCTATGCCAAGGGCACGATCGGCCTGCTGTGGGGCGCAGGCGTGGTCGCCGAGGTGCTCTGGTTCGCGGGGCAGGGGCGCTGGCTGCACCGCGCCTCGCCGCACCGCTGGCTGCTGGTCGCGGCGCTGGTGTCGGCGGTGCGGTTCGCGCTCATCGCCGCGTTCGCGAGCGAGCTGCTGGTGCTCGTCGCGGCGCAGCTCCTGCACGCACTGACAGTCGCGGCGCAGCACTCGGCCTGCGTCGCGGTGGTGTCGCGGCACTTCCCGGGCCGGTTGCGCGCCCGCGGGCAGGCCCTCTACGCCGTCATCGGCTACGGCCTCTCGGGCGTGATCGGCGGGCTCGCGGGCGGCGCCTTGAGCCAGGTCCACGGGTTCCCGTCGGTGTTCTGGGCGGCGAGCGCGGTTTCGTGCGTGGCGGCGTTCGCGTGCTTGCGCTCGCTCGCCGTCGAGGCGGCTCGCGGCCCTTCTTCGTCACGATAGGACAGGGCCGATCCCTGCGACCGCCGAACGAGTCTCTCGCCCTATCTCCCCCGATGCAGCCATCTCGTTCGACGACGCGTGCTGCAGCTCGTCGCGACCGGGTGCTGCCCGTCCATCGCGCCGCGCAGCCCGCGCCGCTGCCGCCGGTGGTGGGCGGGGCCACCGCACCGTTCATGCCCGCGTCTCGCGACTGATTCCGAATCGACCCATGGCCTACGACGAGACCCTCGCACTTCGCATCCGTGAGTCGATGGCACCCCTCGACGGCGTCGTCGAGAAGCGGATGTTCGGCGGCCTCGCGTTCATGCGCCACGGGCACATGGTCGTCGCGGTGATGGGCGAGTCGCTCCTGGCCCGCGTCGGCAAGGACGGCACGGACGAGGCGCTGGCACGACCGCACGTGGGCCCGATGGACATGGGCGGCAGGACGATGGGCGGCTTCGTCGTCGTCGCACCCGAAGGGCTGCGCGGTCGCGCGTTGCCGGGGTGGATCGAACGTTGCCGGCGCTTCGTCGATGCGCTGCCGCCCAAGGGCAACTGAGTTTCAGTCCTCGTACGCCGCGATCGGCGGGCACGAGCACGAGAGGTTGCGGTCGCCGTAGACGTTGTCGACGCGGCCGACCGGAGACCAGTACTTGCCGCCGCGCAGCGACGCCAGCGGGTAGGCGGCGTCGGTGCGCGAATAGGCGTGCGTCCATTCGTCGGCGACGAGCGCCTCGGCCGTGTGCGGCGCGTGGCGCAGCGGATGGTCCTCACGAGGCCATCCTCCGCGCTCGGGGCCGGACTCGACCTTCGCAATCTCGCCCCGGATCGCGATCATCGCGTCGCAGAAGCGGTCGAGCTCGGCGAGCGACTCGCTCTCCGTCGGCTCGACCATCAGCGTGCCGGGACCCGGGAAGCTCAGCGTCGGTGCGTGGAAACCGTAGTCGATGAGGCGCTTGGCGACGTCTTCGGCCGTCACGCCGCTCGACTCCTTCAGCGGCCGCAGGTCGAGGATGCACTCGTGGGCGACGCCGCCGCCGACGATGCCGTCGACGTTGCCGCTGAAGTGGATGTCGTAGTGACCGGCGAGGCGCGCGGCGACGTAGTTCGCCGAGAGGATAGCCGTCTCGGTGGCGCGCGTGAGCCCCTCGGCCCCCATCATCCGCATGTACATCCAGCTGATCGGCAGCACCGCGGCGTTGCCGAGTGGCGCGGCCGAGACGGGACCGACCGGGCCCTGGTCGTCCGAGCCCGGCTCCGAAGGCAGGAACGGCACGAGGTCCGCCACGACGCACACCGGCCCGACACCCGGCCCGCCGCCGCCGTGCGGGATGCAGAACGTCTTGTGCAGGTTGAGGTGGCTCACGTCGCCACCGAACTCGCCGGGTGCCGCGACGCCGACCAGCGCATTGAGGTTCGCGCCGTCGACGTAGACGCGGCCACCGTGCCTGCGCACCGTCGCGCACAGTTCCCTGACCTGCGCGTCGAACACGCCGTAGGTCGACGGGTAGGTGATCATGATCGCGGCCAGCTTGTCGGCGTTGGCGGCGCACTTGGCTTCCAGATCGGCGAGGTCGACGTTGCCTTCGCCGTCGCACTTCACGACGACGACCTTCATGCCGACCATCTGCGCGCTCGCCGGGTTGGTGCCGTGCGCCGATTCCGGGATCAGGCAGACGGTGCGGTGCGCCTCGCCGCGCGACGCGTGCCAGGCGCGGATCGCCAGCAATCCCGCGTACTCGCCCTGCGACCCGGCGTTGGGCTGCAGGCTGACGCCGGCGTATCCGGTCGCGGCGCACAGCCACGCCTCGAGTTGCGTGCGCAGCGCTTCGTATCCGGCGCGCTGCCCGGCCGGCGCGTACGGATGCACGTTCGCGAACTCCGGCCACGTGATCGGGATCATCTCGCTCGTCGCGTTGAGCTTCATCGTGCACGAGCCGAGCGGAATCATCGAGCGGTCGAGCGCGAGGTCCTTGTCGGCAAGGCCGCGCAGGTAGCGCAGCATCTCGGTCTCGCTGTGGTGGCGATTGAAGACCGGGTGCGTCAGGTAGGTCGACGTGCGGCGCAGCGCCTCGGGGATCATGGGCTCGATGCCGCGCTCGAAGCGCGCGAGGTCGGGCGCGACCTGGCGGTCGGTGGCGAAGGCGCCCCACAGCGCCTCGATGTCGGCGCGCGTCGTCGTCTCGTCGAGCGAGATGCCGAGCATCGTGTCGCCCCATTCCGGGTAGCGGCGCAGGTTGTAGCCGGCCTTCGCGGCACGGTCGAAGATGCGCGCGGTGTCGGCGCCGGTGTCGAGGGTGAACGTGTCGAACGCGGTGTCGCCACGCACGGCGTAGCCGAGCTCCTTCAGGCCATGCGCCAGGATCGCGGTGTACGACGCGATGCGCTGCGCGATCCGCTTCAGGCCCGCCGGCCCGTGGTAGACCGCGTACATGCTCGAGATGACGGCCGGCAGCACCTGCGCGGTGCAGATGTTGGAGGTCGCCTTCTCGCGGCGAATGTGCTGCTCGCGGGTCTGCAGTGCCAGGCGATACGCGGTCCTGCCGTGCGCGTCGATGCTGACGCCGGCCAGCCGCCCGGGCAACCCGCGCTTGTATTCGTCGCGACATGCGAGATAGGCGGCATGCGGGCCGCCGCAGCCCATCGGCATGCCGAATCGCTGTGTCGTGCCGCAGACGATGTCGGCGCCGAACTCGCCGGGCGGCACGACGAGCGTCAGCGCGAGCAGGTCGGCGGCGACGATGAAGGCAGCGCCATGCGCGTGGATGCGCGGCGCGTCCTCGCCCATGTCGTGGAAGCGGCCGCTCGTCGCCGGCCACGGCGCCAGCACCGCGAAGTAGTCGCCGGCGTCGAGCAGGCGGTCCCAGTCTTCGGCGGAGTTCGCGAGTTCGATCTTCAGGCCGAGCGGCCCGGAGCGGGTGTGCAGCACGGCGATCGTCTGCGGGTGGCAATCCCCGGCGACGACGATGATGTCGCTCTTGCTCGCCACGCTGCGCCTGGCCAGCGTCATCGCTTCTGCGGTGGCGGTCGCCTCGTCGAGCATCGACGCGTTCGCGATCGCCATGCCGGTCAGGTCGCACACCATCGTCTGGAAGTTGACGAGCGCCTCGAGCCGGCCCTGCGAGATCTCCGCCTGGTACGGCGTGTAGGCCGTGTACCAGGCCGGGTTCTCCAGCACGTTGCGCAGGATCACGCCGGGCGTGATCGTGCCGTGGTAGCCCTGGCCGATGCAGCTCTTGAGCACCGTGTTGCGCGCCGCGATCTCGCGCAGTTCGGCGAGCGCCGCAGCCTCCGTGGCCGCCGGCGGCAGGCGCATCGATTCCGCGCGCGCGATCGACGCCGGCACGACCGCATCGATCAACGCGCGCCGCGACGCGGCGCCGATCGCGGCGAGCATGCGCGGCTCGTCGGCTTCGGTGATGCCGATGTGGCGGGCGACGAACTCGGCGGCGTTCTCGAGTTCGACAAGCGGCTTCGCGGCGGGCATCAGCATCGTGCGGTCCTCCTGGAGCTGCCGGTCAGGCGTTCCTCACCAGTTCGTCGTAGGCGGCCTGGTCGAGCAGGCCGCCCATCTCGGCCGGGTCGGCGACCTTGACCTTGAAGAACCAGCCGGCGGCGAGCGGGTCGCTGTTGGCGAGCGACGGGTCGGCACGCAGCGCCTCGTTCACCTCGACGATCTCGCCGCCGACCGGCATGTAGAGGTCGGCCGCGGCCTTGACCGACTCGACGACGCCGGCCACTTCGCCCTTGCCGAAGGTCTTGCCGACGGCAGGCAGGTCGACGAAGACGACGTCGCCGAGCGCGTCCTGCGCGTGGACGGTGATGCCGACGGTGGCGCTCGCCGCGTCGCCGGAGATCCATTCGTGGTCGGAGGTGTAGTGGGTGGTCATGGTGGTGTGGGTGGTGGTTCAGCCGCGGAAGTAGCGGTGGGGGACGAAAGGCATGGGCGACACGTGCATCGGCAGGCGGCGGCCGCGAACGTCGGCGTGGAGCAGCGTGCCGACAGCCGCGTGGGCCGCGTCGACATAGGCCATCGCGACCGGCTTGCCGAGCGTCGGCGCGAGCGTGCCGCTGGTGACTCGGCCCATGACGGCTCCAGCGTCGGCATCGTCGCCGGCATGCAGCGAAGCGCCTTCGCGCACCGGCGCGCGCTCGTCGCCGACGAGGCCGACGCGCTTGCGGGTCGCGCCTGCAGCGAGCTGTCGATCGATGACGGCTGCGCCCGGATATCCGCCGGCGCGGGCGCCGTCGGCGCGCCGGACTTTCTGGATCGCCCAGGTGAGGGCCGCTTCCACCGGCGTGGTGGCGGCGTCGATGTCGTGACCGTGCAGGCACAGGCCGGCTTCGAGCCGCAGCGTGTCGCGTGCGCCGAGGCCGGCCGCGGACACCTCGGGCTCGGCGAGAAGGGCGCGGGCGAGCCGCTCGGCGTCGTCGGCCGCGACCGAGATCTCCCAGCCGTCCTCGCCGGTGTAGCCGGAGCGCGTGGCGTAGACGTCGATGCCGGCGATCGTCGCGGTGCTGCCGGACATGAAGGTGAGCGAAGCCAGCGCGGGCGCCAAGCGCTTCAGTACATCGATCGCGCGCGGTCCCTGCAGCGCCAGCAGCGCCCGGTCGAACCGCGGCTCGATGCGGCAGCGCGCACCGATGGCCGCCTGCATGCGCGCCAGGTCGTCGTCCTTGTTGCCGGCGTTGACGACGACGTGAAAGCCGGTGAACGCAGCGTCGTCGCGCCGCGTCGCCATCAGGTCGTCGAGGATCCCGCCGGCGTCGTTCGTGAAGAAGGCGTAGCGCTGCCGACCGACGGCGAGGCCGATCAGGTCGACGGGAAGCATAGATTCGAGCGCAGATGCGGCGTCGTTGCCGGACACGAACACCTGGCCCATGTGCGACACGTCGAACAAGGCCGCCGACTCGCGACAGGCACGGTGCTCGGCGAGGATGCCGGCGGGATAGGACACCGGCATGTCGTAGCCGGCGAACGGGACCATCTTCGCGCCGAGCTCGCGGTGCAAGGCATGCAGCGGCGTGCGGGCGAGGGTGGCCGCTGCGGGGGAATCGGGTTCGGACATGGAGCGGCTCCGGTCAATTCAGGTCACCCGCGTGGTGCGAACACCACGCGGTTCGAATTGCCGGCTGTCCGCTCTACCTGAGAGATTGGCGGCACCTGCGCGGTCCCGCTTGCCCCTTCGGTGGGCCCGCACGAAGCGGGCCTCTCTCCAGCCAGTGACGCCTGCGCTAACAGGCGCGTGCCAGTCCTCGGTACCTGAGCGTTCGACCTCGGCTGCGCCTCGGTCTGCGCCTTCGGCGGCTGCACGTTGCCGTGCAGCGCTCTCCTGACGGTGGCAGTCTAGCAGCGGCTCGTCGGTATCGGTGGACGGGATAATCCGGCTCCATGACGGCGCCTGACGAGTGGCTCACGATCGAGTCGCTCGACCTCGAGGCGCAGGGCGTCGCCCACGACGCCGAGGGCAAGGTTGTGTTCGTCGAAGACGCCCTGCCCGGCGAACGAGTTCGCGTCGCGGTCAGGCGCCGCAAGGCGAGCTACGAGAACGCGACGCTGGTGGAGATCGGCCGCGAAAGCGCGCAGCGCGTGGTTCCGCGCTGCCCCCACTTCGGCGTCTGCGGCGGCTGCGCCATGCAGCACCTGCACGTGTCGGCGCAGGTCGCGGTGAAGCAGCGAGCGCTGGAAGATGCCCTGTGGCACATCGGCAAGGTGAAGGCTGACCGGGTGCTGCGGCCGCTCGAGGGGCCGGCATGGAACTATCGGCGGCGGGCGCGCCTGTCGGTGCGCCACGTCGTCAAGAAGGGCGCGGTGCTGGTCGGGTTCCACGAGCGCAGCTCGAGCTACGTCGCCGACATGACGAGCTGCGACGTGCTGCCGAAACGGCTGAGCGACATGCTCGTGCCGCTGCGTGCGCTGGTCGGTTCGCTGGTGATCCGCGACCGCGTGCCGCAGATCGAGGTCGCGGTGGGCGACGACGTGATCGCGCTGGTGCTGCGTCACCTCGAGCCCGTCGGCGAAGCAGACGCCGGGCTGCTGCGCTCGTTCGGCGCGCAGCACGGGGTCGAGTGGTGGCTGCAGCCGAAGGGGCCGGACACGGCCCGGCCGCTCGACGCGGCGCCGTCGAGGCTCGACTACACCTTGCCCGAGGCGTCGATTCGCATGCCGTTCCGGCCGACCGACTTCACGCAGGTCAACCACGACATCAACAGGACGCTCGTGGTGCGCGCCGTGACGCTTCTCGACCCGCAGGCCGACGAGCGCGTCGTCGACTGGTTCTGCGGCCTCGGCAACTTCACGCTGCCGCTGGCGCGGCGAGCGGCGTCGGTCGTCGGCTACGACGGCAGTGCGGCGCTGCTCGAGCGCGCCCGAGAAGCGGCCGAACTGAACGGCCTGTCGGGGCGGGTGGATTTCCTCGCCCGCAACCTGTTCGAGCTGACGCCGACCGATCTCGACGAGACCGCCGACGCGCCGCGCTGGCTGCTCGACCCGCCGCGGGAGGGCGCCTTCGCGATCGCCAAGGCACTTGTCGACCGCCGCGAGGCCGACCCTGCGTTCGGCCCGTCGCGCATCGTCTACGTGAGCTGCAATCCGGCGACGCTGGCGCGAGACGCGGGACTGCTCGTGCACAAGGCCGGCTATGCGTGCAGCGCGGCGGGCGTCGTCAACATGTTTCCTCACACGGCGCACGTGGAGAGCATCGCCGTCTTCGACCGGCAACCGCCGGCGGCATGAAAAACGGGCCCCGAGGGGCCCGTTGGTCAGGGCGCAGTGCCCGGGTCAGTCGCGGCTGCCGCCGGCGAAGCCGAACAGCGACAGGAGCGCCGTGAAGACGTTGTAGAGCGAGATGTAGACGCCCAGGGTCGCCGTGATGTAGTTGGTCTCGGCGCCCGTCTTGACTCGCTGCAGGTCGTACAGGATGAAGGCGGAGAAGACGCCGACGACCAGCACCGCGATCGTCACGAACATCGCCGTGGACTGCAGGAAGACGTTGGCGACGCTGCCGATCAGCAACATGACCGCGCCGATGAACAGGAACTTGCCCATCGCCGACAGGTCGCGCTTGATGACGGTCGAGAGCACGGCCATGCCGAGGAAGATCGTGCCCGTTCCGGCAAAGGCCATCATGATCAGGCCGGCTCCGTTGGAGTAGCCGAGCACGAAGCCGATCAGCCGCGACAGCATCACGCCCATGAAGAACGTGAAGCCGAGAAGCACCGGGACGCCGGCAGCGGAGTTCTTGGTCTTCTCGATCGCGTAGATGAACGCGAAGGCGCCGCCGAGAAAGACGAACATGCTCACCATTGGGCTCATCGCCGTGGTGATGCCGCTCGCGACGCCCAGCCACGCGCCCAGGACGGTGGGCACCATCGACAGGGCGAGCAACCAGTAGGTGTTGCGCAGCACGCGTTCGCGCTGCTCGACGGAAGGGACGGCGTAACCGGCGCCGATGGGCTGCAAGGTCTGGTCCATGGGATCGGGCCTCCTGAGGTGAAAGGGAATTGACGCTTGGAGCGTTGCGGGCGATTCTAGTTCCCGGGGCCGACAGCGGCCGAGGCTACAATTCACCGCCTCGGCGATGCAGAAGATGCAGCTGGGGCGGCCGATTTCAAGCCCTTGCCGCGACCGCCGCGCAGGCTTCCCGCGAGCGATGAAGCGGCCCCCGCCACCTCTGGACCGGAGCTGCTCCCGTGACCGCCCGACTGATGCCCGACCACGCCCCGGCCGTCCTCGCACTCGCCGACGGCACGGTGTTCCAGGGGCGATCGATCGGCGCCGACGGCGAGACGACCGGCGAGGTCGTGTTCAACACCGCGCTCACCGGCTACCAGGAAATCCTCACCGACCCGAGCTACTGTCGGCAGATCGTCACGCTGACGGTGCCGCACGTGGGCAACTACGGCACGAGCGCGGAAGACGTCGAGGCCCGGCGCGTGTTCGCGGCGGGGCTCGTCGTGAAGGACGTGCCCGCCGTCGCGTCGAACTTCCGCAGCGACGCGTCGCTCGGCTCGTATCTCAGGCGCGAGAACACCGTGGCCATCGCCGGGATCGACACGCGCAAGCTCACCCGGCTGCTGCGCACGAGCGGCGCGCAGAACGGCTGCATCGTCGGCGTTCCGGTCGGCGTTGCGCTCGACGCCGACCGCATCGACGCGGCAGTCGCCGCAGCGAAGGCGGCGCCGTCGATGTCGGGCCTGGACCTCGCGAAGGTCGTCAGCGTCGACGCCGCCTATGCGTGGCGGCAGACGCCGTGGTTGCTCGGCGCGGGCTACGGAACGCTCGCCGACGCGGACGCGCGCTTCCATGTCGTCGCCTTCGATTTCGGCGTCAAGTTCAACATCCTGCGACTGCTCGCCGGTCGGGGCTGCCGCATCACCGTCGTGCCGGCGCGAACCTCGGCTGCCGACGCGCTGGCCTTGAAGCCCGACGGTGTCTTCCTCGCCAACGGCCCGGGCGATCCCGAACCGTGCGACTACGCGATCGCCGCCACGCGCGAGTTCGTCCGCCGCGGCATTCCCACCTTCGGCATCTGCCTCGGCCACCAGATCCTCGCCCTCGCGTGCGGGGCCCGCACCTACAAGATGAAGTTCGGCCACCACGGCGCCAACCACCCGGTCAAGGACCTCGACACCGGCCGCGTCAGCATCACCAGCCAGAACCACGGCTTCGCGGTCGACGCCGCGTCGCTGCCGAAGACGCTCAGGCCGACGCACGTGTCGCTGTTCGACGGCACCCTGCAGGGCTTCGCGCACACCGAGAAGCCTGCATTCTGCTTCCAGGGTCACCCGGAGGCGTCGCCGGGTCCGCACGACATCGGCTATCTGTTCGACCGCTTCGTCGCGCTGATGGAGACCACCACCGCCGGGAGTTCGCATGCCTAGGCGCACCGACCTCGAGACCATCCTCATCATCGGCGCCGGGCCGATCGTCATCGGCCAGGCCTGCGAATTCGACTACTCCGGAGCGCAGGCGTGCAAGGCGCTTCGCGAGGAGGGCTACCGCGTCGTCCTGGTGAACTCGAACCCGGCGACGATCATGACCGACCCGGAGATGGCCGATGCGACCTACATCGAGCCCATCACGTGGAATGTCGTCGAGACCATCATCGCCAAGGAGCGGGCGAAGACCAGGGGCGGTTTCGCCCTGCTGCCGACGATGGGCGGCCAGACGGCGCTCAACTGCGCGCTCGACCTGGCCCGCCACGGCGTGCTCGAGCGCCACGGCGTCGAGATGATCGGCGCCAACGAGCACGCGATCGAGAAGGCCGAGGACCGTCTCAAGTTCAAGGACGCGATGACCTCGATCGGCCTCGGCTCGGCCCGATCGGGCATCGCGCACTCGATGGAAGAGGCGCTCGTGGTGCAGAAGCGGATCGCCGAGGAAACGGGCAAGGACGGGCAGGGGTCGGGTTTCCCGATGGTCGTCCGCCCGAGCTTCACGCTCGGCGGCACCGGCGGCGGCATCGCCTACAACCCGGAGGAGTTCGAGGAGATCTGCAAGCGCGGCATCGACCTCTCGCCGACGCACGAGCTGCTGATCGAGGAGTCGCTGATCGGCTGGAAGGAATTCGAGATGGAGGTCGTCCGCGACAAGGCGGACAACTGCATCATCGTCTGCTCGATCGAGAACCTCGACCCGATGGGCATCCATACCGGCGACTCGATCACCGTCGCGCCGGCGCTCACGCTCTCGGACAAGGAATACCAGCTGATGCGCGACGCCTCGATCGCCATCCTGCGCGAGATCGGCGTCGAGACCGGCGGCTCGAACGTGCAGTTCGCGATCGACCCGAAGACCGGTCGCATGGTCGTCATCGAGATGAACCCGCGGGTGTCGCGGTCGTCGGCGCTGGCGTCGAAGGCGACGGGCTTTCCGATCGCCAAGGTCGCCGCCAAGCTGGCGGTCGGCTACACGCTCGACGAGCTGCGAAACGACATCACCGGGGGCGCGACGCCGGCCAGCTTCGAGCCGTCGATCGACTACGTCGTCGTCAAGGTGCCGCGATTCGCGTTCGAGAAGTTTCCCGCCGCCGACCCGCACCTGACGACGCAGATGAAGTCGGTCGGCGAGGTCATGGCGATGGGCCGCACCTTCCAGGAAAGCCTGCAGAAGGCGCTGCGCGGGCTCGAGACCGGAATCGACGGCTTCACCGAGCGCTCGACCGACCCCGAGGAGATCGCCGAGGAGATCGGCGAGGCCGGCCCGGAGCGGCTGCTCTTCGTGGCCGACGCGTTTCGCATCGGAATGACGGCGGCCGAGATCCACGAGGAGACGGCGATCGACCCGTGGTTCCTCGCCCAGATCGAGGAGATCGTCGTCTGCGAACAGGCGCTCGCCGGGCGCTCGGTCGACGACCTGAGCGAGGCCGAGTGGCGGTTCCTCAAGGGCAAGGGCTGCTCCGACCGGCGCCTCGGCAAGCTGCTCGGCACGACCGAGGACGTGGTGCGCGCCCGGCGCCACGGTCTGGGCGTTCGCCCGGTCTACAAGCGCGTCGACACCTGCGCCGCCGAGTTCGCGACCCAAACAGCCTACCTGTACTCCACCTACGACGACGAGTGCGAAGCCGAGCCGACGGCGCGCCGCAAGATCATGGTGCTCGGCGGCGGCCCGAACCGCATCGGCCAGGGGATCGAGTTCGACTACTGCTGCGTCCACGCCGCGCTCGCCCTGCGCGAGGACGGCTACGAGACCATCATGGTCAACTGCAACCCGGAGACGGTCTCGACGGACTACGACACGTCCGACCGCCTCTACTTCGAGCCGGTGACGCTCGAAGACGTGCTCGAGATCGTCGCCGTCGAGAAGCCCGAGGGCGTGATCGTCCAGTACGGCGGGCAGACGCCGCTCAAGCTCGCGCTCGCGCTCGAGCAGGCCGGCGTTCCGATCGTCGGCACGACGCCCGACTCGATCGACATCGCCGAGGACCGCGAGCGCTTCCAGAAGCTGCTGCACCGGCTCGGCCTGCGACAGCCGCCCAACCGCACGGCGCGCACCGAGGAAGACGCGCTTGTGCTCGCGCAGGAGATCGGCTACCCGCTGGTCGTGCGGCCGAGCTACGTGCTAGGCGGCCGGGCCATGGAGATCGTGCACGGCGACAAGGACCTGGAGCGCTACATGCGCGAGGCCGTCAAGGTGAGCGAGAAGTCGCCCGTGCTGCTCGACCGCTTCCTCGACGACGCGGTCGAGGTCGACGTCGACTGCATCGCCGACGGCAGCGCGACGATGATCGGCGGGATCATGGAGCACGTCGAGCAGGCCGGCATCCACTCCGGCGACTCGGCCTGCTCGCTGCCACCGTATTCGTTGCCGGCCGCGCTGCAGGACGAGCTGCGACGCCAGACCGCGGTGATGGCGAAGGCGCTCGGGGTCGTCGGCCTGATGAACGTCCAGTTCGCGATCCAGGGCGACATCGAGGGCTGGAGCGCCGACGACGCGTCGAAGGCCGTGGTCTACGTCCTCGAGGTGAACCCGCGAGCCTCGCGCACGGTGCCCTTCGTCTCGAAGGCGACCGGGCAGCCGCTGGCCAAGATCGCGGCGCGTTGCATGGTCGGGCGCAAGCTCTCCGACCAGCCGGGCGTCGTCGGCGAGGTGGTGCCGCCTTACTTCTCGGTCAAGGAGGCGGTGTTCCCGTTCAACAAGTTCCCGGGCGTCGACCCGATCCTCGGGCCCGAGATGCGGTCGACCGGCGAGGTGATGGGCTCGGGCGGCACCTTCGGAGAGGCGATGCTGAAGAGCCAGCTCGGCGCGGGTTCCAGGCTGCCGACATCGGGCGCGGTGTGTATCACCGTGAAGAACGGCGACAAGGCGCGCGCGGCGGCGGTCGCGAAGGACCTGCACGCGCTCGGCTACACGCTCGTCGCGACGAAGGGCACGGCGGCGGCGATCGCCGAGGCCGGGGTTCCGGTCAAGCTCGTCAACAAGGTCAAGGACGGCCGGCCGCACATCGTCGACATGCTCAAGGCAGACGAGATCCAGCTCGTCTTCACGACCGTCGACGAGACGCGCACCGCGATCGCCGATTCGCGTCACATCCGCCAGGCGGCGCTCGCCCACCGCGTCACCTACTACACGAGCATGGCCGGCTGCGAGGCCGCGGTCGAGGGGCTGAAGCATCGCGACGGCCTCGAGGTCATGTCGCTGCAGGAAATGCACGCGATGCTGCGCTGAAGGAAGCACTTGTTCAGTGCTTCCCAAGTCTTAGACTTCCGTCGAACCGTGCCGCCGCCGGACCCGCGTCCCGCGGCGGCTCTCTTTTTGCCAAGGTGCCTGCATGGCCACATCGACGATCCCGCTCACCCGCCGCGGTGCCGATCAACTCAGGGAAGAGCTCGCCCGGCTCAAGGGCGTCGAGCGCCATGCCGTGATCCAGGCGATTTCCGAGGCACGCGCCCAGGGCGACCTTTCCGAGAACGCCGAATACGAGGCCACGAAGGACAAGCAGGGCTTCATCGAAGGGCGCATCCTCGAGATCGAGGGAAAGCTCGCGGCGGCGCAGATCATCGACCCGTCGACCCTGAACGCCGACGGCCGCGTCGTCTTCGGCTCCACGGTCGACCTGGAGGACGAAGACTCCGGCGCCAAGGTCACCTACCAGATCGTCGGCGACGATGAAGCCGACCTGAAGAAGAGCCTGATCTCGATCAGCTCGCCGCTCGCGCGGGCGCTGATCGGCAAGGAAATCGGCGAAGTCGCCGAGGTGCAGGCGCCGGGCGGCATCCGCAACTACGAGATCACGGGCGTGCGCTACGTCTGAGCGCCGGTGAGGGACGGCGCACTCGCGCGCATCGGCGCGCTCGTCTCGGCCGCCTGGTGTGGCGAGATGCTCGCCGTGGGCACGATCGCGGCGCCGGCGCTGTTCGCGACGCTTTCACGGACCGAGGCAGGCGCGGTGGCGACCAGGCTCTTCGCGACCGACGCCACGGTCGCCGTCCTGGTCGGCGCGCTGGTCTGCATCGTCGCGCTGCAGCTGGCTCGCCAGCGCGCCGAGCGCGGAGTCGGCTCGCGCATGTCGGCCGACCTGCTGCTGGCGCTGGCCTCGATCGGGTCGGTCGTGCTCGGCTACTACGCGATCCAGCCGATGCTCGGCCCGGCTCGGGCCGGCGACGGGCCGCTGTCGTTCGGCGCGCTGCACGCCGTCTCGGCCGCCTTCTTCGCCCTGAGATTCATGCTCGTCGCCACGCTCGCGTGGCGCTTCAGCCGGCCGGCTACTGGCCCTGCGACGACTTCTTGACGCTGGTGACGCGCTTGCGGGCGCGCTTGAGCTCGCCGCCTGCGGCCAGCCGCATGTTGCCGAGCACCTTGACCTTCTTCACCTGAGGCCGGTGGTTGCCGCTCTTGGAGAACTTCAGCACCTTGACCACGGTCGGCCCGGCGCCACGGTCCTCGCGCTCGACCTTCTCCTTCGGCTGCGGCGCGCGCCACATCACCAGCAGCTTGCCGATGTGCTGGACGGGCGCGGCGTCGAGCGCGTCGGCCAGCTCGGCGAGGAGCGCCTCGCGGGCGCCGCGGTCATCGGAGAACACGCGCACCTTCACCAGGCCGTGCGATGCGAGGGCCGCGTCGAGTTCCTTGCGCACCGCCTCGGTCGCGCCGTCGTGGCCGATCGAGACGACAGGCTGAAGGTGGTGCGCTTCGGCGCGCTTGACGCTGCGCAGGGCGGGCTTGAGTCTCAATGCAGTCACGGCGCGATTATCGGTGCCGCGGATGATCGGTGCCACGAGAATGGGCGCCGAGATGACAACGCGCAACAAGCCGAAGAAGAAGCTCAAGGCGTGGCTGCAGGACCACCTCAACGATCCGTACGTGAAGCTGGCGCAGAAGGACGGCTACCGCGCCCGCGCCGCCTACAAGCTGCAGGAGATCGACGAGGCGCTCGGCCTGCTCAGGCCCGGGCAGACCGTCGTCGACCTGGGCGCGGCGCCGGGAGCGTGGAGCCAGTACCTGCGCAGGCGCCTCGCCGGCGGCACCATCGTCGCCCTCGACATGCTCGACTTCGAGCCGATCGAAGGCGTGATCTTCATCCAGGGGGATTTCCGAGAGACGGCGGTCCTGGCGGCGCTGGACACCGAGGTCGCCGGTCGGGCGCTCGATCTCGTCGTCTCCGACATGGCGCCCAACCTGTCCGGCATCGCTGCCGCCGACGCGGCCCGGATGAGCGAGCTCGTCGAGCTGGCGATCGAGTTCGCCGTCGCACACCTGCGGCCGGGCGGCGCGCTCGTGTGCAAGGCGTTCCACGGCAGCGGCTACAGCCAGCTCGTCGAATCGTTCAAGCGCGCGTTCAAGGTCGTCAGGCCGCTCAAGCCCAAGGCGTCGCGCGCGAGATCGTCGGAAACCTTCCTGATCGGCATCGGTCCAAAACCCCTGCAGTCGGCATCCGATGCCGGAAACGCGACGTAACCGTCGAATTGCCGGGTATTCCGAGCGGTCTATCGAGGCGGGCCCGGGGGGTTGCGTCACCTAGAATCGACCACAGATGCCCCGCACGACCTGCCGCGATGGATCCTCCTTCGGCACGCCCCACCTGGAGTCGCGGTGAACAATCAGTGGTTTTCCAAAGTCGCGGTCTGGATGGTGATCGCACTCGTGCTCTTCACCGTCTTCAAGCAGTTCGAGCGGACGGGCCAGCAGAGCGGTGCGATCGGCTATTCCGACTTCCTCGAGGAGGTGCGGGCGAAGCGGGTCAAGAGCGTCGTCATGCAGGACGTCGGCGGCGGCTCGTCGGAGATCCGCGCCAAGACGACCGATGACAAGGACCTCCGCACCACCGCGCCGGCACTGGACCGCGGCCTCGTCGGCGACCTGATCGCCAACAACGTCAAGTTCGACGTCAAGCCGCGCGAGGAGCCGTCGCTGCTGCTGTCGATACTCGCCTCGTGGGGCCCGATCCTGCTCCTGATCGGCGTGTGGATCTACTTCATGCGGCAGATGCAGGGTGGCGGCAAGGGCGGCGCGTTCAGCTTCGGCAAGTCGAAGGCGCGCATGCTCGACGAGGCCAACAACACCACCACCTTCGCCGACGTCGCCGGTTGCGACGAGGCGAAGGAGGAAGTCCGCGAGCTGGTCGACTTCCTGAAGGACCCGCAGAAGTTCCAGAAGCTCGGCGGCCGCATTCCGCGCGGCGTGCTGCTGGTCGGCCCTCCGGGCACCGGCAAGACGCTGCTCGCCAAGGCGATCGCCGGCGAGGCGAAGGTGCCGTTCTTCTCGATCTCGGGCTCCGACTTCGTCGAGATGTTCGTCGGTGTCGGCGCAGCGCGCGTTCGAGACATGTTCGAGCAGGCGAAGAAGAGCTCGCCTTGCATCATCTTCGTCGACGAGATCGACGCTGTCGGCCGCCACCGCGGCGCGGGCCTCGGCGGCGGCAACGACGAGCGCGAGCAGACCCTCAACCAGATGCTGGTCGAGATGGACGGCTTCGAGACCAACGTCGGTGTGATCGTCATGGCCGCGACGAACCGGCCCGACATCCTCGACCCGGCGCTGCTGCGCCCGGGCCGCTTCGACCGCCAGGTCTACGTGACGCTGCCGGACGTGCGCGGCCGCGAGCAGATCCTCAACGTCCACATGCGCAAGGTGCCGGTCGGACAGGACATCCGCGCCGACATCCTCGCCCGCGGCACGCCGGGCTTCTCCGGCGCCGACCTCGCCAACCTCGTCAACGAGGCGGCGCTGTTCGCGGCGCGGCGCAACGGCCGCGTCGTCGAGATGGTCGACTTCGAGCGCGCCAAAGACAAGATCATGATGGGTCCGGAGCGCAAGTCGATGGTGATGCCGGAGGAGGAACGGCGCAACACGGCGTACCACGAGTCCGGCCATGCCCTCGTCGCGCGGCTCCTGCCCAAGACCGACCCGGTGCACAAGGTGACGGTGATCCCGCGAGGCCGCGCCCTCGGCGTGACCATGCAGTTGCCCGAGACGGACCGCTACAGCCTGGACAAGGACAGGATGCTGTCGACGATCTCGGTGCTGTTCGGCGGCCGCATCGCCGAGGAGGTCTTCATGAACCAGATGACGACCGGCGCGAGCAACGACTTCGAGCGCGCGACGGGGATCGCCCGCGACATGGTCACCCGCTACGGCATGACCGACGAGCTCGGCCCGATGGTCTACGCGGAGAACGAGGGCGAGGTCTTCCTCGGCCGCTCGGTGACCAAGCAGGTCAACGTCTCGGAAGAGACGATGCAGAAGGTCGACAAGGAGATCCGCCGCATCATCGACGAGCAGTACGCGATCGCGAGGAAGCTCATCGAGGACAACCAGGACAAGATGCACGCGATGGCCAAGGCGCTGCTCGAGTACGAGACGATCGACGCCGAGCAGATCGAGGACATCATGTCCGGCAAGCCGCCGCGCCCGCCGAAGGACTGGGGCCAGACGCCGACCCGCCCGAGCGGCGGTGTGCCGCCGGTCACGCCGGGCAGCGAACCCGCGACGGCGTGACGGCGGATCGGCCGACCTCCATCCACGGGGCTGCGGCCCCGTTTTTCTTGGCGTCGCCGTCCGTGGGCGCGTGAGCGACATGATCTGGCAGGCGGGGCGCTTCCGGATCGACCTCTCGTCGCCGCGCGTGATGGGCATCGTCAACGTGACGCCCGACTCGTTCACCGACGGCGACCCGCGTTCGACGTCCGCCGAGGCGCTGCGGCGCTGCGAGCGGCTCGTGCGCGACGGCGCCGGCATCCTCGACATCGGCGGCGAATCGACCCGGCCGGGCGCCGACGCGGTGGCGCCGCACGTCGAGCTCGCACGCATCGAACCCGTGCTGCGCGGTGCGCTGACGCTGGGCGTCCCGGTCTCGGTCGACACGATGAAGGCCGAGGTCATGCAGGCCGCCCTCGACCTCGGCGCCGACGCGATCAACGACGTGCGCGCCCTCGCCGGCGACGGTGCACTCGACGTCGTCGCGCGACATCCCTCGTGCGGCGTCTGCCTGATGCACATGCGCGGCACGCCACGGTCGATGCGCGAGTTGGCCGACTATGCCGACGTGGTCGCCGAGGTCCGCGACGAGCTCCGGCAGCGCATCGGCGCCTGCGTCGAGGCCGGCATCGACCGTTCCCGCATCGTCGCCGACCCGGGCATCGGCTTCGCCAAGACGCCGACGCACAACCTGGTGCTGCTCGAACGGCAGCGCGAGCTGACGGGCGACGGCGGCCTCGGCGTGCCGCTCGTCGTCGGCTGGTCGCGAAAGTCGACGCTGGCCAGGATCCTCGACGTCGAGCGGGAGGCGTCGGGGCGCTACGGCGACGCTGCGCTGGCCGCCCTCGACGCCGCGAGCGTCGTCGCGGCCGTGCTCGCCGTCGAGCGCGGCGCCCGAATCGTGCGCGTCCACGATGTCGCCTCGACGACGGCGGCGCTGGCGGTGTGGAAGGCGTCACGCGCCGCACCGGGATAATCGCCGCTCCTGACACGACACATCCCATGGGCAAGCGACGACATTTCGGTACCGACGGCATCCGCGGCACGGTCGGCCACGCGCCGATCACGCCCGACTTCATGCTGCGCCTCGGCCACGCCGTCGGCCACGTGATGCGGCGCGCCGCCGACCGGCCGACGGTGCTCATCGGCAAGGACACGCGGGTCTCCGGCTACATGATCGAGTCGGCGCTGGAGGCCGGCTTCGCGTCGGCGGGAGTCGACGTGGTGCTGACCGGGCCGCTGCCGACACCCGGTGTCGCCTATCTCACCCGCGCGCTCAGGCTCGACCTCGGCGTCGTCATCAGCGCGTCGCACAACCCGTTCGCCGACAACGGCGTCAAGTTCTTCGGCGCGCGTGGCGAGAAGCTGCCGGATGCCTGGGAAGACGCGGTCGAGGCGGCGCTCGACGAGCCACCGCGCTGGGTCGACTCGACGACGCTGGGCAAGGCGCGCCGCCTCGACGACGCGACCGGTCGCTACGTCGAGTTCTGCAAGGGCACGGTCAGCGGCGAGCTGTCGCTGCGCGGCCTCAAGGTCGCCGTCGACGCGGCGCACGGTGCTGCGTATCTGGCGGCGCCTGCCGTGTTGCACGAGCTTGGCGCCGAGGTCGTCGCGATCGGCGTCTCGCCCGACGGCAGCAACATCAACGACAAGGTCGGCGCCACGGCGCCGGCGGCGCTCGTCGAGACCGTGAAGTCGAGCGGCGCCGACATCGGCATCGCCCTCGACGGCGACGCCGACCGCGTGCAGATGGTCGACCGCGACGGGCGACTCTTCAACGGCGACGAGTTGCTCTACGTCATCGCCGCCGATCGTCTCGCGCAGGGGCAGGCGGTGCCCGGCGTGGTCGGCACGCTGATGACGAACATGGCGGTCGAGAAGGCGCTCGCAGCACGCGGCGTCGCGATGACGCGCGCGGCGGTCGGCGACCGCTACGTGCTCGAGGAAATGGTGGCGCGCGGCTGGCAACTCGGCGGCGAAGGCTCCGGCCACCTGCTCGCGCTCGACAAGCACACCACCGGCGACGGCATCGTCAGCGCGCTGCTCGTGTTGCAGGCGGTGCTGCGCTCGGGGCGCACGCTGTCGGGTCTGCTCGACGACGTGACGCTCTACCCGCAGACGCTCGTCAACGTGCGACTCTCGCCAGGGGCGGCGTGGAAGCACAACGGCACGCTCGACGCCGAGCTCGCGTCGGCCAGGCTCGACCTCGGCGATTCCGGTCGGGTCCTGATACGCGCGTCCGGCACCGAGCCGGTCGTCCGGGTGATGGTCGAGGCACGCGACGCGGCCGTCGCGAAGCGCCACGCCGATCGACTGGCCGCGGTCATCGCCGCGGCCTGACCGCCTGACGGCCGGGTCTCAGGCGCGCAGCAGGTCCTTGGCGCGCTTGACGACGTGATCGACCGTGAAGCCGTAGTGCTTCATCAGGTCCTTGGCAGGCGCTGACGCGCCGAAACGGTCGACCGCGATCACGTCGCCACCGTCGCCGACCCAGCGATGCCAGCCTTGCGAGGCGCCGAGCTCGACCGCGAGCCGCGCCTTCACCGCAGGCGGCAGCACCTTGTCGCGGTAGGCGCGGGTCTGCGCCTCGAAGAGGTCCCAGCTCGGCATCGAGACGACGCGCACCGCAACGCCTTCTTGCGCCAGCCGCTCCGCCGCCTCGACGACGAGGCCGACCTCCGACCCGCTGGCGATCAGGATCAGCTCGGGCTTGCCGCCCTTGGCATCGCCCAGGATGTAGGCACCCTTGCGCACCCCCTCGGCGCTGGCGAAACGGCTGCGGTCGATCGTCGGCACGTTCTGCCGGCTGAGCGCGAACAGCACCGGCCGGCCGCGCGTCTCGATCGCGATCTTCCACGCGACGGCGGTCTCGTTCGCATCGGCAGGCCGCAGCAGCGTCAGGTTCGGGATCGCGCGCAGGCTGGCGAGCTGCTCGACGGGCTGGTGCGTCGGCCCGTCCTCGCCGACGGCGAGGCTGTCGTGGGTGTAGATGTGGATCGCGTGCAGGCCCATCAGCGCGGCCAGCCGGATCGATGGCCGCATGTAGTCGGAGAAGATGAGAAAGGTCGAGCCGAAGGGGATGAAGCCGCCGTGCGCGGCCATGCCGTTGACGATCGCGCCCATCGCGTGCTCGCGAACGCCGAAGTGGATGTTGCGGCCGGCGCGGCTCCAGCCACCGCCGTCGGAACCCTCGCGGTTCTCGCCGGGCGTGGCCGGTGGGTTGAAGTCGCCTTCGCCCTTCAGTGCGGTGTGCGTCGACGGGTCGAGGTCGGCCGACCCGCCGGACAGCGCGGGCAGCTTCGACGCGATCTTGTTGATCACCTTGCCGCCGGCGACGCGCGTCGCCATGCCTTTCGCGTCGGCCGGGAAGTCCGGGATGTCGGAGTCCCAACCAGCGGGAAGCTGGCCCTTCAGCCTGCCGCAAAGCTCGCGCGCTGCGTCGGGCTCGGCCTTGGCATAGGCGTCCATGCGCTTGCGCCATGCCGCTTCGGCCTTCTCACCGCGGTCGATCGCCTGGCCGAACTTCGCCGCCGCCGTCTCGGGCACGAGGAAGGTCGGCTCGGCCGGCCAGCCGAGCTTCTGCTTCGTCTTGGCGGTGTCCTCGTCGCCCAGCGGCGAGCCGTGCGCCTTGAAGCTGTCCTGCTCGGGCGAGCCGTAGCCGATGTGCGTGCGGACGACAACCAGCGTCGGCCGCGTCGTCACCGCCTTCGCCTCCTCCAGCGCGGTGTCGATCGCGTCGACGTCGTTGCCGTCGGCGACTTCGATCGTGTGCCAGCCGTAGGCGCGAAAGCGCGCGGCGCGGTCCTCGGTGAAGGTCATGTCGGCGCCGGCCGCGAGCGTCACCTCGTTGTCGTCGTAGAGCACGACGAGCTTGCCGAGCTGCAGGTGCCCGGCGAGCGAGGCCGCTTCCGATGCGACGCCCTCCATCAGGTCGCCGTCGCTGGCGATGACCCAGGTCCGGTGGTCGACGACCGTGTGACCCGCGCGGTTGTAGCGTGCCGCGAGTTGCGCCTCCGCGATCGCCATGCCGACGGCGTTTCCGAAGCCTTGCCCGAGCGGGCCCGTCGTGACCTCGACACCCGCGGTATGCCCGAGCTCGGGGTGACCCGGCGCCTTGCTGCCCCACTGCCGGAACTGCTTGATGTCGTCGATCGACAGGCCGTAGCCGGTGACGTGCAGCAGGCTGTACAGCAGGGCCGACCCGTGACCGGCGGAGAGGACGAAGCGATCGCGATCCGGCCAGTCGGGCTTCTTCGGATCGTGCTTGAGGTGGCGCGTCCACAGCGTGTAGGCCATCGGCGCGGCGCCGAGCGGCAGCCCGGGGTGGCCGCTGTCGGCCTTCTCGACCATGTCGACCGAGAGGAAGCGCAGCGTGTTGATGCAGAGGGTGTCGAGGGCGTCGGACATGGTGGGTGCGGCTTTCGGTTCAGGCGTGTTCGGTCGCTTTGTCAGCCGCTCGGTCGGTTTTCGCGTCGTAGCGGCCGAGGCGCGCGGCACGGTTGCAGTCGGCGCGGTGGAAGAGGGCGGCCTGGGCTTCCTCGACGTTGGCGGATTCACCGCGCCAGATGTCGAGCGCGGGTTGCTGGATCGCGCGAGCAAAGGAGAAGCCCAGCGCCCAAGGCATCCGGCCGGCGAACGCGACGTTCATCGCGTTGAGCCGCGCCGACGCATGCTCTGAAGACTGTCCGCCCGACAGGAACGAGATGCCGGGGACGGCAGCCGGAACGTGGCGGAGGAAACACGTCACCGTTGCCTCGGCGATCGTCTCGGCGTTGCTCTGATCTTTCGCGTCCTTGCCTGGCAGCACCATGTTCGGCTTCAGCAGCATCCCTTCGAGGAGGACGCCCAGCAGGTCGAGTTCGTCGAAGACGCATTGCAGCGTGGCTGCGGTCACCTCGGCGCAGCGTTCCAGCGTGTGATCGCCGTCCATCAGCACCTCGGGCTCGACGACCGGCACCAGCCCGGCTTCCTGGCAAAGCGCCGCGTAGCGCGCGAGCCCGCTCGCGTTGACGGCGAGGCAGGCCCGGCTCGGGATGCCGTAGCCGATCGTGATGACAGCACGCCATTTCGCGAAGCGCGCGCCCATCTTCGCGTACTCGGCGAGGCGATCGCGAAGCCCGTCGAGCCCTTCGGTGACCTTCTCGCCCTCGTGCCCGGCGAGCGGATGGGCGCCGGCATCGACCTTGATGCCGGGCACGATGCCGGAGGCGACCAGCGCGTCGGCGAACGGAACGCCGGCGTTCGTCTTCTGCCGGATCGTCTCGTCGTAGAGGATGGCGCCACTGATGCACGACGACAGCTTCGGCGTCGTCACGATCATGTCGCGGTACTGTCGGTGCATCTCCGGCGTCTGCGCGATGCCGAGCTTCTTGAACCGCTTGTCGGCAGTGGCCGTGCTCTCGTCCATCGCCAGCAGCCCCTTGGCGTCGGCGACGAGCGCTCGCGCGGTCTCGATCAGCTTCTGTTCGTTCATGGTGTGTCTCCCTTGTCGCTGCCGGTCGCCCGGTCGACGACCTGCTGTGCTTCGGCGAGGATGCGCTTCAGGTGCTTCTCGCCCTTGAAGCTCTCGGCATAGATCTTGTAGATGTCCTCGGTGCCGGACGGGCGAGCGGCGAACCAGCCGCTCCTGGCGATCACCTTGATGCCGCCGATCGGCGCATCGTTGCCCGGTGCCTTGCCGAGCACCTGATCGATCGGCTCGCCGGCGAGCTCCTCGATACGCAGGTCGTCGGGTGCGATCGCGGAGAGATTGCGTTTCTGTGCCGGCGTGGCGGGCGCGTCGACGCGGTCGGCTACCGGCTTGCCGAGCGCCGAGGTGATGCTGTCGTGCAGCTCGCCCGGATCGAGGCCGGTTCGGGCGGTCATCTCTGCGGCGAGCAGGCAAGGGACGATTCCGTCCTTGTCGGTCGTCCAGACCGTGCCGTCGATGCGCAGGAACGAGGCGCCCGCACTTTCCTCGCCGCCGAAACCGAGCGACCCGTCGAAGAGCCCGGGCGCGAACCACTTGAAGCCGACCGGAACCTCGTAGAGCCGCCGGCCTAGCCGCTCGGTGACGATGTCGATGAGCCGGCTCGACACGACGGTCTTGCCGACCGCGGCGTCGGCAGGCCACCGCGGACGGTTGCTGAACAGCCACGCGATGGCGACGGCGAGGTAGGCGTTGGGCGGCAGGAGGCCGGCCCCGGGCGTGACGATGCCGTGGCGGTCGTGGTCGGTGTCGCAGGCGAAGGCCAGGTCGAAGCGGTCCTTCAGGGCCAGCAGCCGCTGCATCGCATACGGCGACGACGGGTCCATGCGGATCTTGCCGTCCCAGTCGACCGTCATGAAGCGGAAGGTCGGGTCGACGACGTCGCTCACCACCGTCAGGTCGAGCCGATGGCGCTCGGCGATGCGCGCCCAGTAGTGCACGCCGGCGCCGCCCAGCGGGTCGACACCGAGCCGGACCGACGAGCCGCGGACGGCATCGAGGTCGACGACGTGGTCGAGGTCGTCGACATAGCGGCCGATGTAGTCGTGGCGGTGCGTCGTCGCCGCGGTGAGTGCCCGCGCGTGCGGCATGCGCTGCACACCCTTCAGCTTGGCGACGAGGAGAGCGTTCGCCAACTGCTCGATCGGCCCGGTGATGTCGCCGCCGGCCGGGCCGCCGTCGGGAGGGTTGTACTTGAAGCCGCCGTTGTCGGGCGGGTTGTGCGAGGGCGTCACGACGATGCCGTCGGCGAGGTGCTCGGTGCGGCCGCGGTTGTGGGTGAGGATGGCGTGCGAGATCGCCGGCGTCGGGGTGAACTCGTCGCCTTCGGCGAGCATCACGTCGACGTTGTGCGCCGCCAGCACCTCGAGCGCGGTGGCCGCGGCGGGCTCCGACAGCGCGTGCGTGTCGATGCCGAGGAAGAGCGGGCCGTCGATGCCCTTGCGCTTGCGCTGCTCGCAGATCGCCTGCGTGATCGCCAGCACGTGGTCCTCGTTGAAGGAGCCGTCGAGCGACGAGCCGCGGTGCCCGGAGGTGCCGAAGGCGACACGCTGCGCTGCCACCTTCGGATCGGGGTGGACGTCGTGGTACGCGGCCAGCAGCCGGTCGACGTCGACGAGGATGGAGTCGGGCGCGGGCTTGCCGGCGAGCGGGCTGATTCGGGTGCTCATGGACGGGTGCTCATGGACGGGTGCTCATGTCGGCCTGCCCCGGAGGTGCCGATAGCGGCGGATCAGGGCGTTGGTCGAGCTGTCGTGGGAGAGCGTCGGCGCATCGTCGCTCTCGAGCTCGGGGATGGTCCGTTGCGCGAGCACCTTGCCGAGCTCGACGCCCCACTGGTCGAACGAGTCGATGCCCCAGACGACGCCCTGCACGAACACGCTGTGCTCGTAGAGCGCGACGATGGCGCCGAGCGCGTGCGGCGTGAGGCGTTCGGCGAGGATCGTGTTGCTCGGCCGGTTGCCCTCGAACACCTTGTGGGCGACGAGCTCGGGCTTCACGCCTTCCTCGCGCACCTCGTCCACGGTCTTGCCGAAGGCGAGCGCCTCGCTCTGCGCGAACAGGTTCGACATCAGCAGGTCGTGTTGCCGGCCGACGGCGTTGAGCGGCTCGCCGAAGCCGATGAAGTCGCAAGGGACGAGTCGCGTGCCCTGATGCACGAGTTGGTAGAACGAGTGCTGGCCGTTCGTTCCGGGCTCGCCCCAGAGGACGGGCGCGGTCTCGGTGTCGACAGGTTCGCCGTCCTGGCGGACGTGCTTGCCGTTGCTCTCCATCGTCAGCTGCTGCAGGTAGGCCGGCAGGCGCTTCAGGTACTGCTCGTAGGGCAGCACGGCCAGCGTCGACGCACCGAGGAAGTTCGTGTTCCAGATCGACAGCAACCCCATCAGCGCCGGCATGTTGCGCGCCAGCGGCGCGCTGCGGAAGTGCTGGTCCATCGCGTGGAAGCCTTCGAGCATCGCGTCGAAGTTCGCCGCGCCGACGGCGATCAGCGTCGACAGGCCGATCGCCGATTCCATCGAGTAGCGGCCGCCGACCCAGTCCCAGAAGCCGAACGCGTTCTCGGGATCGATGCCGAACTCGCGAACGCCGTCGGCGTTGGTCGAGACGGCGACGAAGTGCTTCGCCACCGCGGCGTCGTCGCCGAGCGAGCCGACGATCCAGTCCCGGGCGGCGTGGGCGTTGGTCAGCGTCTCCAGAGTGGTGAAGGTCTTGGAGCAGACGATGAAGAGCGTCTCCTCGGGGTCGAGGTCGTGGGTCGCCTCGACGAGGTCGGTGCCGTCGACGTTGGAGACGAAGCGGACGGTGAGCGAACGGTCGCTGTAGTGGCGCAGCGCTTCGTACGCCATCACGGGACCGAGGTCGGAGCCGCCGATGCCGATGTTGACGACGTTGCGGATCGGCCGACCCGTGTGCCCGACCCAGCTTCCGTCTCGAACCTTGGCCGCGAACGCCTTCATCCGGTCGAGCATGCCGTGCACCTCGGCGACGACGTCGGTGCCGTCGACGACGAGCGATTCGCCCTTCGGCATGCGCAGCGCCACGTGCAGGACCGAGCGGTGCTCGGTGGTGTTGATCGCGTCGCCGCGGAACATCGCCGCGCGCCGCTCGGCGACGCCGCAGGCTTCGGCGAGCGCCACGAGCAGGCCCGTCGTCTCGTCGCTGACGCGCTGCTTCGAATAGTCGAGGTACAGCCCCGCCGCCTCCAGCACGAGCCGCTCGCCGCGGTCGGCGTCGCGGGCGAACAGGCCGCGCAGCGTGGTCTCGCCGATTGCGTCGTGGTGCGCCGCCAGCGCGCGCCACGTCGGCCGGTCGGTCAGTGCCGGCACGCGTTCCGTCTCCGTTGCCGGTCCGGTCACTGGCCGGGCCCGGTCGCCTCGGCGCTCGACAGCGCTGCCACCTTCTCGCCGATGCCGGCGATCAGGCTGCGCCAGGACTTGGCGAAAGACTCGGCGCCTTCGCGCTGCAGCCGGGCGGCGAGGGCGCCGTCGTCGATCCCGACCTTGCGGTAGGCGGCGATCACCGCCTCGCCGTCGCTCGCGTCCTCGCCCATCGGCGTGAAGTCCTTCGGGAAGGCGGCGATCGCCTCGAGCGTCTTGTCGGGGAGCGTGTTGACGGTATCGGGCGCGGCGAGCGCCTCGACATACAGGGTCGGCGGCGCCGAAGGATCCTTGACACCGGTGCTCGCCCACAGCAACCGCTGCGGGTGCGCGCCCTTCTTCGCCAGCTGCTTCCAGCGATCGGACGCGAACAGCTCGCGGTAGGCCGCGTAGATGCGTTTCGAGATCGCGATGCCGAGCTGGTTGCGAAGCGCCGGTGGCGCGCTGTCGTGCACGGCGACGTCCCAGCGGCTGACGAAGATCGACGCGACCGATTCGACCACCGGGTCGAGCCCGGCCTCGATACGCCGCTCGATGCCGCGCAGGTAGGCCTCGGCAGCCGCGAGGTACTGCTCGCACGAGAACAGCAGCGTGACGTTGACCGGCACGCCGGCGAAGATCGACGCCTCGATCGCCTCGGTGCCGGCGCGCGTACCGGGGATCTTGATGAACACGTTCGGACGATCGGTCGAATCGTGCAGGCGCTGGGCAGCCTCGATCGTGCGTGCCGCATCGTCGGCGATCAGCGGCGAGACCTCGAGGGACACCCAGCCGTCGACGCCGTTCGTCTTCTCGTGGATCGGCGCGAACAGGTCGGCCGCGGCGCGAAGGTCGGTCTGCGCGAGCGCGAAGAACAGGTCTTCGCCCGAGTGGCCGGCCTTCGCCAGTTCGGCGATCTGCCGGTCGTAGGCGTCGCCCTTGCCGATGGCGTGCTCGAAGATGGTCGGGTTCGAGGTCAGGCCGGTGATCGACAGCTCGTCGATGTAGAGGCTCAGCGTGCCGTCGGCGACCATCGTTCGCGTGATGTTGTCGATCCACAGGCTCTGTCCGAGCGCGTGCAGCTTGCGGGTGGTGGGGTTCATGCGTTCTCCTTGGTGGGCGTGCTCGCGAGCCACGACCGGATGTCGAGGTCGAGCAGGTCGCCGATGCGGTCGACCGCGAGGTCGGGGGCCGGGTAGCGGCCGCGGTTGGAGGGGTCGAGGGCGTAGTGGCCCTGGCGTGGAAAGACGGTGAGCAGGCGGTCGGCCCAGATCGACTTCATCGCCGCGAGCAGCCGCTCCTTGTCGTCGATCACGACGTAGCGTCGCGCCGGGAATCGCTGCTCGATGGCGTCGAGCATCTTCTCCTTGTGCACGTAGATCAGCACACGGCCATCGACCGCATCCCACAGGCACGATCGCTGCACCTTGCGCGGCTGGAAGACGACATCGCCGTCGGAGAGGATCACCGTGGTGCCGATGCGGCCGAGATGGGCGAGCACATCGAGCGCGCGCGGGTAGAGGCGGTCGGCGAACGGGTAGTCGAGGAGGAAGGACGACATGCCAAGCAGCCGGTGCGCGGCCGACCCTTTCGCTTCGACGTCGGCGCGCCAGCGCTGCAGGGCGCCGAGGTAGTCGGCGTAGCCGACCTCGCTGCGCAGCGCCTCGAAGGCGTCCCAGTAACGCACGGCGCTCTCGTCGCCGAAGTCGGCGACGAGTCGCTCGCGCAGGTCGTCGACGATGCCGTCGTTGTCGAGCAGGGTGTTGTCGACATCGACGAGGAAGACGAGCTCGTGACTCACCGCTCGTTTCCCTTGGCAACCTGCGCGCACGGTGTCGAGTCGTCTTCGCGCTTCGGGTCGTGCCAGCCGCCGTCGCCCTCGATCAGCGTTGCGGCCGCTTTCGGTCCCCACGTTCCCTTGGCGTAAGACACGACCTTGCGCGGCGCATCGAGCACCGGTTGCACGGCCGCCCACGCTGCCTCGACCGCATCCTCCCCGGCGAAGAGCGCCTCGTCGCCCGCCATCGCGTCGCCAAGCAGCCGCTCGTAGGTCGATTCGCTGCCCGAAGCGTCTTCGCACAGGTAGAGCTCGCGCTGCTCGCCCACGTAGCCTCTGCCGCTGCGCTTGATTCGAGCGGCGAGGGCG
>JBBSUK010000025.1:0-33097 GCA_038234975.1 Burkholderiales bacterium | reverse complement strand
TGGTGGGCCCTGAGTGACTCGAACACTCGACCTACGGATTAAGAGTCCGCTGCTCTACCAACTGAGCTAAGAGCCCGGGGATCCCGGTGATGAAACGTGGTGGGTTGTGCGGGGCTCGAACCCACGACCTACGGATTAAAAGTCCGCTGCTCTACCAGCTGAGCTAACAACCCGCGGAGCCCATGATTATAGGGTGGCTCATGTGCCCGGGCGGCCGGTCGTGCGCGTCGCGAACGCCAGGGCACGGCCGGCAGCGACCATGCCGAAGGTCGCGGTCACGGTCACGCTCGATCCGTAGCCGTGGCAGTTGAGGGAACCGTCGACCGGCAAGGCGGCGCCCTCCGCGTCGCAGGACGCGCCGTCGTCGACGATCGGTGAAGACACCGGCTCGCGCGAGAACACGCATTCGACGCCGATGCGGCCCGTGCGCGGCGCGACGTTCTGCTTGCGCAGGCGCTGGCGCAGCGCGGCGAGCAGCGGATCGTGGGTCGTGTCGACGAGGTCGGCGATCTCCACGCGCTCGGCGGCGCGCTTGCCGCCGGCCGCGCCGACCACGACCAGCGGCTCGCGCACGGTCAGCGCCCAGGCGGCGACGACGGCCTTGGCGTGCACGTCGTCGCAGGCGTCGATCACCGCGTCGGCCGGCTCGCCGAGCAGCGCCGGCCAGTTGCCGGCCTCGACGAAGGCATCGACGGCGCGCACGACGCAACCGGGATGGATGTCGGCGATGCGGTCGCGCAGGGCATCGACCTTGGCCATGCCGAACGTCGCGCCGAGCGCCTGGATCTGCCGGTTGACGTTGGATTCGGAAACGTGATCGAGGTCGATCAGCGTCAGCCTGGCGATGCCGCTGCGGGCCAGCGCCTCGGCGGCCCAAGAGCCGACACCGCCGACGCCGATCACCGCGACGTGCGCCGCGCGTATGCGGCCGTAACCGGCATCGCCGTAGAGCCGCCGCAGGCCACCAAAGCGGCGCTCGAGGTCGGCGGCTTCGGCTGCGGCGGTGTTCAGGTCGCTAGCGGAGCGCCGCGAGGCGCTCGCGGCCGGCCTGCGCCGCTTCCGATTTCGGGTAGGTCTTGGTCAGCTCGTCAAGCGTGCGCCGCGCCGCCTTGGTGTCCTTCAGCTCGGCCTGGCAGTTGGCGATCGCGAGCAGCGACTCGGGTGCGTGCTGGCTGTCCGGAAAACTCGAGACGAGGCCGCGGAACGACGCGATCGCTTCCTTGTACTGACGGCCCGCGTACTGCGCGTTGCCTTGCCAGAAGAGCGCGGCGTCGCGGTAGCCGCTCTGCGGCCAGCGCTTGAGCAGCGACGCGAAACCCGTCGACGCACGATCGAACTCGCCACGGCGGAAGGTCGCGAGGGCATCGTCGTACTGGCGCTTCTCGTCGGAGTCGACGGTGAACTCACGGCCGTCGAGCGCCACCTTTTGCGGCTCCATCTTGCGGATCCGCTCGTCGACGCCCTGGGCGATGTCGGTCTGCTTGCGCTGCAGCTCGGCGACGCTGCGCTGCAGCTCCTCGATCGTGCCGCGCAGCTTCGCGTTGTCGCCGCGCTGCTGATCGAGCTGCGTGTTGAGCTCGAAGATGCCGCGCTTGAGCTGCTCGATCTGCTCGGTCTGCGCGGTCACGCGGGTCTGGTCGGCCTGGCGGGCACGCGCCTGGTCGTCGAGCCGAGTCCGGATGTCGAGGATCGCCCGTCGGGCGTCGTCGTCGTCGAACAGGCCGGCGCTGGCGGGCGCCGAGGCGAGCAGCAACGGCAGCGCCACGGCGAGCGCGAGCGCGGCCGCCGCAGTGCGACCGGCAGGCCGAGTCGAGACGCCGATCACGGCAGCGCGCCGCGTCACCGGCCGGCGGCGACGATCTCGGCGCGCCGGTTCTTCGCCCACGCTTCCTCGTTCTCGCCTTCGACCGCCGGCCGCTCCTTGCCGAAGCTCACCGCCTCGACCTGCGACGGCTGCGCGCCGAACAGCGTCAGCGACTTGGCCACCGCTTCGGCGCGACGCTGGCCGAGCGCCAGGTTGTATTCGCTCGAGCCGCGGTCGTCGGTGTGGCCCTGGACGGCGACCTTGCGCGAGCTGTTCGAGGCGAGCATCTTGGCGTTGCCCTCGATGACCGGGCGATAGTCGTCCTTGACGACGTAGCTGTCGTAGTCGAAGTAGACGACGCGCGACGCGTTGCCCATCGTCATGCCGTCGTTCGGCGTCGCGTCGACCGGCGCGACGCGGGTCTGCGCGCTCTGCGCGCCGCCGCTGCCCGTGCCGCCGGAAGCGACGGTCGAGGCGTTGCGCGACTCGACCGGCGCGTCGTCGAGCTTGACGCTCGAGCAGGCCGCAAGCGATGCGGCGGCCACGAGCGTGAGGATGAGACGTTGGTTGAACTTCATGGTGATTCCTTTTGATGCTGAAGACGCAGTATCGGTTTCATCGGGCGCGGTGGAGCGAGGACGGCGCGATCGAAACACGGGTATTGGCAAGCCGGGGGCCGACCGGCTGCAGGCCACCCGACGCCGGTCGATCATCGGCCAAACGGCCCCCAGACGGGTTCGCGCAGATCTGCCGTCGCCGACGGCAGACGAGCCTTGATCTTGCCATCGAGAGTGGTCGTCATCAACACCCTGCGGCCTTGCGTCCGCGTCGCGTACACGAGCAGCTTGCCGTTGGGCGCGAAACTGGGGTGCTCGTCGTCGCTCGTGTCGGTGAGCGCGACCGGCTGTGCGCCGGGTGTCGCGAGGTCGAGCGCCATCAGCCGGAAGGCGCCGCCCGAACGCGTGACGTAGGCGAGCGTGCGTCCGTCGGGGCTGACGGTCGGGCTGACGTTGTAGCTGCCCGCGAACGTCACCCGCTCGGCGCCGCCACCGGCCGAGGCCATCCGGTAGACCTGCGGCGCGCCGCCGCGGTCGCTCGTGAAGTAGAGGAAGCGGCCGTCGGCGCTGAACTCGGCTTCGGTGTCGATCGCCGCGCTGGTGGTGATGCGGCGCGGGTTCTCGCCGTGCTTGCCGATCAGGAAGAGTTGCGAGCCGCCGTCGCGCGAGAGGGTCACCGCGAGGCGCTGCCCGTCGGGCGACCAGGCCGGGGCGCTGTTGGAGCCGCGGAAATCGGCGATGGCGCGTCGCTCGCCGGAGGCGACCGTGTGCACGTAGACGACCGCCTTCTGCCGCTCGAACGACACGTAGGCGAGCTCCTTGCCGTCGGGCGACCAGGCCGGCGAGATGATCGCCTGGGCGCTGGTGAGGGCCACCTGGCCGTTCTCGCCGTCGGCGTCGGCGACCCGCAGCGTGTGCCGGTTGCCGGCGCGGGTGACGTAGGCGATCCGCGTCGAGAACACGCCCTTGATGCCGGTGAGCTTCTCGTAGACGGCGTCGGCGATGCGGTGCGCCGCGAGCCTCAGGTCGCCCGGCTCGACGGCGCTGCTGGTGCCTCCCAGGTCCGCACCCTTGACGACGTCCCAGAGCTTGAAGCGCACGTCGAGCCTGCCGTCGGCCAGGCGGGCGATCGAGCCCGCGGCGAGCGCGTCGGCGGCGCGGCCGCGCCATTCGGCGAAGGCCGGCGTGCCGGTCTCGTCGAGCGTCGCGTTGCTCTCGCCGATGCGAAAGGCGCCGCTGCGCTCGAGGTCGGCGCGAACGATGGCCGACGGCGACTGGCCGATCCGGTCCTCGTCGCGAAAGCGGACGATCGCGATCGGCAGCTGGGTCGCGCCGATGCCGCTGATCTCGACCTTGAACTGTGCCGAGGCACGGCCGGCGGTGCCGGCCACGAGGAGGCCGGCCGCGGTGGCGCCGGCCGAGCGCAGGAAGCGGCGCCGTTCGTCGGGGGATGTCTGCATGCGTGAAAAGACCTGACCAGCGTTGAGGAGAAAGGTTCCGACGATCACGGCTCGGTGTCGCCGGTGGCGAGCGAGACGGCGACGCCACTGGCCGCACCGCTCGCCGGCACACGGCGTGCGAGCTCGTCGAGCTTGAGGTAGCGCCACCAGGCGCCTTCGGCGATGTAGACCGCGACGGCGAAGCCGGCGCCGCCGTCGAGAAAGCCGCGCCGCACGACATACGAGCGCAGGAACGCCCAGGCCGCGTGCAGCGCGGCGGTGCCGATCCCGGCGCGCGCACCGCCGGCGAACTTCGCCTCGGCGCCGGCGCTGCTGTAGCGGTCGAGCTTGGCCAGTGCATCGGCGTGGCTCGGCATCGTCTCGTGCAGCAGGTGCCCCTCGAGCCGACCGGTCGCCGCGCCGCCGACGACGATCACGCGCTCGTGCACGCGGTCGGCGCTGTAGCGGGCGTTGTCACGGCGAAACAGGCGCACCACGCGGTCGGGGTACCAGTCGCCGTGGCGGATCCACCGGCCGGCGAAGCGCGACAGGCGCAACAGCTCGAAGGCCTCGCGGCCGCTGCCGTCGGCGGCGACCGCCGTGCGGATCGACGCCGCGAGCTCGGGCGTGACGCGCTCGTCGGCGTCGATCGCGAGCACCCAGCGGCCGGTGGCGGCGTCGAGGGCGCGCTGCTTCTGCGCGCCGAAGCCGGGCCAATCGTCGGTCTCGATCACGCGTGCGCGAAGGCGCCGGGCGATCTCGGCGGTGGCGTCGTCGCTCCTGGAGTCGACGACGATCCACTCGTCGGCGAATGCCGTCGAGGCGAGGCAGGCCTCGATCGCCGACGCCTCGTTCTTCGTGATGACGATGACGGAGAGCGTGGGAGTCGTCATGCGGGGACGGCATTGTAGGCAGCGCCTCGATAATCCCCGCCCATGACGACCCCGGTGGTGCCGCCGCTGAAGGCGCGCCTGTTGCGCATCGCGCCCTACTTCGCCAACAGCCGGCGCGGCTTCGTCATCGCGTTTTTCGGCGCCGTCGTCGGCGCGGCGACGGAGCCGGTGATCCCGCTGCTGCTGAAGTGGCTGATCGACTCCGGCTTCCAGCTCGGCGGCGTTCCGCTGTGGGCGGTGCCGGCGGCGATCATCGGCCTGACCTTCGTGCGCGGCCTGGCCGGCTTCGTCGCCCAGTACGGCATGTCGTGGGCCGCCTACCGCGGCGTGCTCGAGATGCGCCGGGCGATGTTCGCCCGGTTGCTCGATTCCGAACCGGCGATGTTCGCGAAGACCGCCGCGTCGAGCCTCATCAACACGCTGACCTTCGAGGTTCAGAGCGGCGCCACGCAGCTCATCTACGCGCTGCAGAGCCTGGTGCGCGACACGCTGATGCTGTTCGCGATGCTGGCGGTGCTGCTCTGGCTCAACTGGCGGCTCACCCTCGTCGTCGCCGTGCTGCTGCCGGCGATCGCGGTCGTGATGCGCTTCTACACGCGCCGGCTGCACCGCTACACGGTCGAGTCGCAGCGCGCCGTCGACTCGCTCGCCTACGTCGTCGAGGAGAACGTGCTCGCCTGGAAAAGCGTGCGTCTGCACGGCGCGCAGGCGGCGCAGTCGTCGCGCTTCTTCGACGTCAGCGATCGGCTGCGCCGGGTCGGGCTCAAGGCGGTCGTCGCTTCGGCGACGATGACGCCGCTGACGCAGGTGCTCGCCTCGTGCGCGCTCGCCGCCGTCTTCACCGCGGCACTGTGGCAGAGCGGCCAGAGCAAGGAGACCGTCGGTGGCTTCGTCGCCTTCATCACCGCGCTGATGCAGCTCATCGCGCCGATCAAGCATCTCGCCGAGGCCTCGCAGCCGATCACCCGCGGCCTGGCTGCGCTGGACCGTGGCGTCAACCTGGTCGAGTCGACGACGCCGGAACGTGGCGGCCAGCACGACCCCGGCCGGGCGCGCGGCCGGATCGAGTTCCGCGCCGTGAGCGTCGCCTATCGCGACGGCCTGCCACCGGCGCTCGACCGGCTCGACCTCGTCATCGAGCCCGGCGAAAGCGTCGCCCTCGTCGGTCCGTCGGGCGCCGGCAAGACGACCGTGGTCAACCTCGTGCCGCGCTTCATCGCGCCGACCTCCGGCGACGTGCTCCTCGACGGCGTGCCGATCGAGGAATGGAGCACCGAGGCCCTGCGCCGGCAGATCGCGCTCGTCAGCCAGGATGTCTCGCTCTTCAACGACAGCGTCGCCGTCAACGTCGCGCTCGGCGCGCCGCTCGACCGGCAGAAGGTGCGCGACGCACTCTCCGCCGCCAACCTGCTCGCCTTCGCCGACGCGTTGCCCGAGGGCATCGACACGGTGGTCGGACACAACGCGTCGGAGCTGTCGGGCGGCCAGCGGCAGCGCCTGGCCATCGCCCGCGCCATCTACCGCGACGCGCCGGTGCTGATCCTCGACGAGGCGACCTCGGCGCTCGACTCCGAATCGGAGCGGCTGGTGCAGGAGGCGCTCGAGGTGCTCATGGAAGGCCGCACCAGCCTCGTCATCGCGCACCGCCTGTCGACGATCGAGCGGGCGACGCGGATCGTCGCCCTCGACGCCGGACGCGTCGTCGAGCAAGGCAGCCATGCCGACCTCCTCGCACCCGGCGGCAAGGGCGCCGGCCTCTACGCGCGGCTGCACGCCCTGCAGAACCGCGGCACCGAACACGTCACCACGGGAGCCTGACATGAAGAAGAGCGAACCCAGCACCCACGGCGCAGACAAGCCGATCAGCCGCTATCCGGCGCCGCCGATCGACAGCCTGCCCGACGACCTGCGCGCCCGCATCCTCGAGGTGCAGGAGAAGGCGGGCTTCATCCCCAACGTCTTCCTCGCCTTCGCGCACCGGCCAGACGAATTCCGCGCCTTCTTCGCGTATCACGACGCGCTGATGCTGCGCGAGTCGGGCCTGAGCAAGGGCGAGAAGGAGATGGTCATCGTCGCCACCAGCGGCGCCAACCGGTGCCTGTACTGCGTCGTCGCGCACGGCGCGATCCTGCGCATCCACGAGAAGCAGCCGCAGATCGCCGACCAGGTCGCCGTCAACCACCGCAAGGCCGACATCACGCCGCGGCAGAAGGCGATGCTCGACTTCGCGATGAAGGTCTGCAACGACTCCGCCGCGATCGACGACGACGATTTCGCAGCCCTCGCCGAGCACGGCTTCTCGGCCGACGACGCCTGGGACATCGCCGGCATCACCGCCCTCTTCGGCCTGTCGAACCGGATGGCGAGCTTCACCTCGATGCGACCGAACGACGAGTTCTACCTGATGGGCCGGGTGCCGAAGTCGAAGGCGTGACGCTGCCGACGGGCGTGCGGCAGCCGGTCGCCGAGCCGGTGCCGGCCGACGACGCGGCCTTTCTCGCGAGCAAGGGGCGATGGCGGGTGGCGACGCGGGTCGCCAAGCGGCGCCTCGAGGTGCTCGCGTCTGGCCAATCGGCGCTCCAGGCCGCGCGCTGGCCGCCCGAGTGGCGACGCGCAATCTGGTTCCACGCCGAAGCGCCGCAGCTCGGCGACTCGCTCCTCGACCTCGCCCCGCGCAGCCTGCTCGCCGAGCAGGGCATCGCCGTCGACATCGTGCTGCCCGCGGCGCTCGGCGGTGCCTACCGCGGCGACCGCTGGTTCGGCTCGGTGATCGCCCAAGCCGACGCCGATGCGAGGGTCGACGCATCGCGCTTCGACGTCGCCATCGTCGACAGCAGCTGCGGCAAGGCGCTCGCGGCCAAGCGCAGGGTCGCGCCGCGGCTGCCGTGGCTGTCGGTTCGCGGCGACTACCTCGCCTACGACTACCAGCGCGGCCTGCTCGCCACCCGCCGCTTCGCCGAGTTGCTCGGCGTGACGCTGTCGCGCTCCGACGAGCTGCGCCATGCGCGGCAGAAGCTCGACGTCGCAGGCGCCGTGCCGAGCCCCGATTCGAACGGCCGTGTCGCCATCACGCTCGGCGGCGTGCGGCCCGAACGCACGTGGCGCGGCTGGCCGGCGGTGGCGCGCGCGTTGCGCGACGCCGGCATCGACCGCTTCCTGCTCCTCGGCAGCGGCAATGGCGCCGAGCACGCGCGCGCGGTCCGCGACGCGATCCCCGATGCCGACGTGCTCGACCTCGTCGGCCGGGCGACCATCCCCGGCACGCAGCAGGCGATGGCCGTCTCGCGCGCCGTGCTGTGCGTCGATGGCGGCCTCATGCACCTCGCATGCACGACGCGCACGCCGATGCTCGCGCTGTTCGACCGCACCAGCCTGCCGATCTGGCGGGTGCCGCTCGACTGGGATGGCAGGGCGATCGTCTCGGACACGGCCGACGTCAACGGCATCGCGGTGGATGCGGTGATCGAAGAGGCGAAGCGCCTGCTCGCCGCGACGCGGTCACGCTGACGCCGTCGCGCGCCCGCACAGCGCGACGCGCGCTGCCGCGACGACGCGCGGGGCGTCGATCGCGTCGAGGCAGGCGCTGCGGCTGTCGCGGTGGTCGTCGCAACCGGCCCGGCCGCACGGCACGCAGACGCCCGCCGTCGGCCCCTGAAGCAGCAGCACGCGGCCGCGCCGCTGCGCGCTTGCGTCGACGCGGGCGTGGCGAGCCGAGCCGTCGATCGGACCCCAGCGGCGGGGGTCGGTCGGCCCGAAGACGGCGACGACCGGCGTCGCGCACGCTGCGGCGAGGTGGGTCACAGAGCCGTCGGGGCCGACATAGAGCGCGGCGCGGCGCAGGAGCGTGGCGAGCTGGCGGAAATCCAGCAGGCCGGCGGCGTCGACAAGCCGCGTCGCCGCGGCCGCATCGACCTGCATGCCGACGTCGGCGACGACAGCATCGACGATGCCGCGATCGCGCGGCGACGCCGAACCGGTGAGCACCACCGTGTGGCCGTCGTCGAGGAGCGCCGCGCAGACCTCGGCGTATCGCTCGGCCGGCCACTGCTTGTAGGCCCACATCGACGGCGCATGCACGACCACCGTGCTGCGTTCGTCGATCAGCGACGCGACGGCGTCGGGCAGCGGCGCGCCGTCGGGCGCACGAACGGGCGGCACGGCCGCGTCCGGCCCTCGCCACGGCGCGAGCAGCGCCAGCTTCTCGTCGGCCACGTGCCGATCGCTGCGGTCGCCACCGACCTCGACCGAATGACGCAGCAGGCGTCGCTTCCACCACGCGTGCGAGGCGTCGGCCGGCACGAGGCCGGCGCGCGTCGCGCCGAGCAGCAAGCCGACCAGATGCGCCCGGTCGCTCGCCTCGGCGATCAGCACGAGATCGTGGCGGCGGCCGTGGGTGCGGACGAAGCGCCACGCATCGGCAGCGCGCAGCTTCGCCGGCAGCTCGATGCGGCCGACCACGTGCGGATTGCCTTCGAGGACGCCGAGCGTTCCCGCGAAGCCGACCACGTCGATGCGCGCCGCCGGCCAGCGCTCGGCCGCTGCCGAGATCAGTGGCGTGGTCAGCAGCACGTCGCCGATCTGGCGCGTGACGACGACGGCGATGCGGCGCGGGGCGAAGAACGTCATGCGGTGTCGGCGGGCGCGCGGGATGTCAGAGCACGCCTTCGGCCCAGACCGCGAACTCGTCGAGCTCGACCATCAACCGTTCGGCCTCTGCACGCGTCGTGCTGCGAGCGCCGTAGTTGACCTCGTCCTTGCGTCCCAGCAGCTTGCGAAAGAACTTCTCTTGCTTGGCGGGCAAGCGGTTGCCGAGCGTCTCGCGCAGCAACTTCGATGCATTCTGGTGATCCTGCTGGTTGACGACGCCCTTGGCGCCGGCAGTCACCGAATCGGCGTACGCGATGGCCGCCATGACCAGCAGCGTGACGGTGCCGTTGTAGCTCTTGTTCTGTCCCAATGCGATCAGGCTGCGCGCCGACTCGTGAAACTCACGCGCCTGCAGGAGCCGAGCTGTCGAGTGCCCGGCCTCGGCCGGCTTGCGGGGGCCTCGACTCGTCATGTGGTCGCCTTCGCCAGCCGGCGCCTTGCCTGCTCGGGCGCCGAGCCCTTGAGCACCCGCCCATCGCGCACGACGTCAGACCACCACGGGTCGTCTTGCGCCAGCGACGCGAGTTCCTTCGGCGTGACCGCCGTCAGCGAGATGCGCAGTCGCTGCTCGTCCTCGAGCGGCATCAGATCTTCCCGAACCTGATCGGCCACCGCCTGCGAGCGGACCAGGAGCGCAATGTCGAGGTCGCTGCCCGGCGCATCCTCCCCTCGCGCGACGCTCCCGTACAGCCACGCGGCCGCGACCCCCGGACCGCGCGATCCCAGCGTCTCGCGAATCGACACGAGCAACGCCGCCCAGTGCCGCTCCTCGCCCTCGAAGAGCGCGGCGAGCGCAGGCGCCAGGGCATGCGACGGATCCAAGGAGTAGAGCCGGGCGCGACCGGAGCCGTGAACGCCCACCAACCGCTGTCGAGCCAGCGTGTCCAGTACCAGCCGCGCACCCTGGGGCGTTAGGCCGGTCGCGCCGGACAGTTGCGGTGCCGACCGGGGCGCGCGATGGGCCACCAATGCTCGCAACACGCGGACATTTCCGGCGCTGCCCAGAATGCTCGTGAGCGGGTAGCGGACGTGGCTTTGGACCTGCGAGCGCGCGGGCATCGTCAGAACATATGACTTTCCCTATGGAAAGTCAAGTTTCTGCTAGACAACTTGTCTTGCTGAAGCGCTTCCCCGAACCCCTACATCAGCACGATGTCGTACTGCTCCGGCGACGCGAACGCCTCTGCGCGCAGCGAGATCGGCTTGCCGATGAAGTCCGACAGGCCGGCGAGGTGCTGGCTTTCCTCGTCGAGCAGCATCTCGACGACCGACGCCGAGGCGACGACGCGGAATTCCTTCGGGTTGAACTGGCGCGCCTCGCGCAGGATCTCGCGCAGGATGTCGTGGCAGACGCTGCGCGCCGTCTTGACCTCGCCGCGCCCGTGGCAGGTCGGGCACGGCTCGCACAGCATGTGGGCGAGCGACTCGCGGGTGCGCTTGCGGGTCATCTCGACGAGGCCGAGCTGCGTGAATCCGCTCACCGTGCCCTTGGCGCGGTCCCGCACGAGCTGCTTCTTCAGCTCCGCGAGGACCGCGGCGCGGTGCTCCTCGCGCTGCATGTCGATGAAGTCGAGGATGATGATGCCGCCCAGGTTGCGCAGGCGCAGTTGCCGCGCGACCGCCTGCGCCGCCTCCAGGTTCGTCTTGAAGATCGTGTCGTCGAAACTGCGCGCGCCGACGAAGCCGCCGGTGTTCACGTCGACCGTCGTCATCGCCTCGGTCTGGTCGATGACGAGGTAGCCGCCCGATTTCAGGTCGACCCGCTTGAGCAGCGCCTTGCCGATCTCCTCGTCGATCGAGAACAGGTCGAAGATCGGCCGCTCCCCGGCATAGTGCTGCAGCTTGTCGACCGCTCCGGGGGTGTACTCGCGGCCGAACGCCGAGAGCGCGTCGAACTGCATCTTCGAGTCGATGCGGATCGTCTGCGTGAGGTCGTCGGCGAGGTCGCGCAGCACGCGCTCGGCCAGGCTCAGGTCCTGGTGCAGCAGCGTGCCCGGCGGTGACTTGAACGACTGCTCGCGCACCCGCGACCAGGTCTTGCGAAGGTATCGGATGTCCTCGGCGAGCTCGCCGTCGGTCGCGTCGGCGGCGTTGGTGCGCAGGATGAAGCCGCCGCCGGCCACCGGCGGGATCGAAGCGTCGCCGCCCTTGCGCATGGCCTCGTCGTCGTCCCGCGCCAGCGCGACGACGCGCTCGCGCAGCTGCTCGCGCAGCTCGGGCGAGCCGATCTTCTGCGAGACGCCGACGTGGTCGTCCTGCGGCAGGAAGACGAGCATCCGCCCGGCGATCGACACCTGCGTCGACAGCCGTGCGCCCTTGGTGCCGATCGGGTCCTTGATGACCTGCACGGTGATCGTCTGCCCGTCCCAGACCAGGCGCTCGATCGGCAGCGGCGCTGCACCGCCGGCATCGCCGCGCGGGTGCGGCGCACCGGCAACGAACACGTCGGCGACGTGGAGGAAGGCGGCGCGCTCGAGGCCGATGTCGACGAAGGCCGACTGCATGCCGGGCAGCACCCGCGCGACCCTGCCGGTGTAGATGTTGCCGACGCGGCCGCGCTCGAGCGCTCGCTCGAGATGCAGCTCCTGGACGGCGCCGTTCTCGACGACGGCCACGCGCGTTTCCTGCGGTGACCAGTTGATGAGGATGTCTTGCATCGCGGCGTCGTGTCAGGGCCTGTCGACACGCCCTACGCCCGCCTTGTCGAGCAGCAGGCTCGTTTCGTGCAACGGCAAACCCATGATACCGGTGTAGCTGCCGTGGATCGCCTCGACGAAGGCGGCCGCGCGGCCCTGGACGGCATAGGCGCCGGCCTTGCCGAACGGCTCGCCGGAGGCGACGTAGGCGTCGATCGCCGCAGCCCCGAGCGGCGCGAAGCGGACCCGCGAGACGCTCGTCGCATGGCCGACGGCCCGGCCCGCCGCCGAGCGCACGCCGACGGCCGTCAAGACGCGGTGCTCGCGGCCCGCGAGCCGCGTCAACATGCGGCGAGCGTCGTCGGCGTCGGCCGGCTTGCCGAGGATGCGCGACCCGACGGCGACGGTCGTGTCGGCGCACAGGATCGGCGCTCGCGGCAGCCCGCGGGCGACGAGCCGCCGCTGCGCCGCCCGCAGCTTGGCGCGGGTCACGCGTTCGACGTAGGCGCGCGGCGATTCGCCTGCGTGCACCCGCTCGAGCGCTTCGCTGTCCTCGGCTTCATCAGCGACGAGCAGCTCGCAGGCGACGCCGATCTGCGCCAGCAGCTCGCGACGCCGCGGGCTTTGCGACGCGAGCCACACGAACGCGTGGCGCGGCTTCATTCGCGGTGGTAGGGGTGGCCCGCCGACAGCGACCACGCGCGGTACAGCGCCTCTGCGAGCAGCGCTCGGACGAAGGCGTGCGGCAGCGTCAGATCGGACAGGCGGATCGCCTCGTCGCTCGAGGCTTTCAATGCAGGGTCGAGACCGTCGGGGCCACCGATGACGAACGCGACGTCGCGGCCGTCGCGTTGCCAGACACCGATCGAGTCGGCCAGGCCCCGGGTGTCGACGCGAGCACCGCGCTCGTCGAGGACGACGACGCGGCATCCGCGCGGAATCGCCGCCTCGATCCGCTTGGCCTCGGCGGCCATGAGCTGGGCGGCGCCGCGGCCGTCGCGCGGCTCCGCCTTGACCGCCTTCAGCTCCAGCCGCAAGTCCGCTGGGAACCGTTTGACATAGTCGGCGCAGGCCGTGTTCGCCCAGTCGGGCAGGCGCTGCCCGACCGCGACGATCGACAGCTTCAACGCCTCGCTTTCACCGCCTTCGCCGGTGTGGCGCGCTTGGCAGACTTGCGCTTCGCGGGAGCCGCGCCCCTTGGAGGAGCCGCGCGCTTCGGAGGAGCCCCGCGCTTCGCGGGAGCCGCGCGCTTGGCAGGAGCCACGCGCTTCGCCGGCGCAGCGCGGCCGGCGGGAGCCGCGCGACCGGTGGGCGCGGCGTGTCGGGCAGCGGCTGCGGCCGGCGCATCGGCGCCGATCTTCATCCGCACCGGCTTCTCGCCCCACAGCTCCTCGAGGTGGTAGTAGGTGCGGATGGCCGGCTGCATCACGTGGACGACGGCAGCGCCGCAGTCGACGATGATCCATTCGCCGTTCTGCTCGCCTTCAGTTCGCGGCGCCGGCTCGCCGGCCGCCTTGACCGCGTCTCGCACACTCGCTGCGAGCGACTTCGTTTGCCGGTTGCTCGTTCCCGAGGCGACGATGACGCGCTCGAAGAGCGGCGACAGGTGCTCGGTGTTGAAGACCCTGATGTCCTGGGCCTTGACGTCCTCCAGGCCATCGACGATGACGCGTTGCAGCTTGCGAATGTCCATTCAGCTCCCGTGTTCGGCCCGGTACAGGCCATGTTCGGCAATGTAGCGTGCCACCTGTGGCGAAACCAGATCGTCGATCGGCTCGCCCGCGGCCACGCGCGCACGCACCTCGGTCGACGAGACGTCCATCATCGGCAGGCGGACGACGGCGTGGGCCAGGCGCGCCACCTGCGGATCGGGCGCCGCCATCGCCCCCGGCCGCTCGGCGACGGCGAGCGCCACGAGCGAGACGAGCTCGCGCCAGTCGCGCCAGGTGTGCAGCGTCTCGTACTGATCGTGGCCGAGGACGAGGACGAAGCGACGGTCGGGCTCGGCGACGACCTTCTCGCGCACCGTGTCGAGGGTGAAGCTCGGGCCCTTGCGCCGGAGCTCGGTGCGGTCCAGGACGAAGCCGGGCTCGCTTTCGATCGCCAGGCGGACCATCGCCTCGCGATCGGCGGCGGGGGCGAGCTCGCGGCGCTTCTGCCACGGGATGCCGACCGGGATCCAGCGCACCTCGGCGAGGTCGAGCTGGTCGAGCGCCATGCGGGCGAGTGCGACGTGGGCGACGTGCACCGGGTCGAAGCTGCCACCGAACAGGCCGACGGCGGCGCTCATGGCGGGGTCGACGTCGTGGAACCCGCAGGGCCGTCTGCGCCCTCGCCCGCCCAGTCGCGCGGCCGCAGGAAATCCGTGTAGAGGCGCGCTTCCTCCGTGCCGGGTTCGGGCTTCCAGTCGTAGCGCCACGTCACCACCGGCGGCATCGACATCAGGATGCTCTCGGTGCGGCCGCCCGACTGCAGTCCGAACAGCGTGCCGCGGTCGAAGACGAGGTTGAACTCGACGTAGCGGCCGCGCCGATAGGTCTGGAAGTCGCGCTCGCGGCTGCCGTGCGGCATTGCCTTGCGCCGCGCGAGGATCGGCCGGTAGGCGGTGACGAACGCATCGCCGACGGCGCGCATCGTGGCGAAGCTCGCGGCGAAGCCGCCTTCGGACAGGTCGTCGAAGAAGACACCGCCGATGCCGCGCGGCTCGTTGCGGTGCCTGAGGAAAAAGTAGTCGTCGCACCCGCGCTTGAAGCGAGGGTAGAGGGCGGCGCCGCAGGGCGCGAGCGCGTCCTTCGCGGTGCGATGGAAATGGCGCGCGTCGTCCTCGAAGCCGTAGTACGGCGTGAGGTCCATGCCGCCACCGAACCAGGTCACGACCTCGCCCCCGCCCGGCTGCACCGCGAGCATCCTGACATTGAGGTGCACCGTCGGCGCATGCGGGTTGCGAGGATGGAAGACGAGCGAGACGCCCATCGCCTCGAACGGCGCCGCGGCGAGCTCGGCGCCGCGGTGTGCGGTCGCCGAGGCGGGGAGCGAGGCTCCGCGCACGTGCGAGAAGCTGCATCCGGCCCGCTCGAAGACCGCTCCGCCCTCGACGAGACGCGAGATGCCCTCGCCTTCGAGCGCGCCGCCCGGCTCGCGCGTCCAGGCGTCGGTCGAGAACAGGTCGCCGGTCTCGGCCTCGAAGGCGTCGACGATCGACGCCTGCAGGCCGAGCAGGTAGCGGCGCACCGCTGCCGTGTCGGCACGGCCCGCGCACGGGAGCGGCGGCGCGCCCGTCTCAGGACCCGATCGCACGCGAGCCGATGTCGCGGCGGAACTGCGCGCCGTCGAAGCGGATGGCGTCGACGGCGCCGTAGGCCCGCTGCTGCGCCGCGCCGGTCGAGTCGCCGAGCGCCGTGACGCAGAGGACGCGGCCGCCGGCGGTCACGATGCCGTCGCCGCGTCGTGCGGTGCCGGCGTGGAACACCATGAGGTCGTCGGCCTCGGCCGGCAGGCCGCCGATCGCATCGCCTCGCCTGGGCTCGCCCGGATAGTTCGCCGCCGCCATGACCACGCCGAGCGCGACGCGGTGGTCCCAGTCCGGCTCGATCGAGTCGATCGATGAGGTCGTGTCGGTGGCCTCGGCGGCACTGGCCTGCATCAGCAAGTCGAACAGATCGCCCTTCAATCGCATCAGGATTGGCTGCGTTTCCGGGTCGCCGAGGCGGCAGTTGAACTCGACGACCTTCGGCGCGCCGTGGCCATCGATCATCAGCCCGACGTAGAGGAAGCCGCCATAGGGCAGTCCCTCGGACTCCAGGCCGGCGAGCGTCGGCGCGACGATCTCCCGCATCACGCGGGCATGCACCTGCGGCGTGACGATCGGCGCCGGCGAGCAGGCGCCCATGCCGCCGGTGTTGGGGCCGGTGTCGCCGTCGCCGATGCGCTTGTGGTCCTGGCTGGTCGCCAGCGGCAGCGCGCGGCCGCCGGCGGCGACGACGATGAAGCTCGCCTCCTCGCCCGCCAGGAAGGCCTCGACGACGATGCGGCCGCCCGCCTGGCCGCCACCGAGCATCGCGTCGACCGCGCCGTGCGCCTCGTCGCGCGTCGTCGCGACGATGACGCCCTTGCCCGCGGCCAGGCCGTCGGCCTTGACGACGACGGGCACGGCGCCCGCGTCGATGTGCGCATGCGCGGCGGCAGCGTCGTCGAACGCCGCCCAGTCCGCGGTCGGAATCCCGTGCCGCTGCATGAACGCCTTGGCGAACGCCTTCGAGCTCTCGAGCCGCGCCGCTGCCCTCGTCGGGCCGAACACGCGCAGCCCCCTGGCGCGAAAAGTGTCGACGGCGCCGGCGGCGAGCGCGGCTTCCGGGCCGACGACGGTCAGCACCACCTCCTCCGCGACCGCGAATTCAGCGAGCGCGTCGAGGTCGGTGATCGCGATGTTGCGCACCCGCGGCCCGGCGTCGGTCCCGGCGTTGCCCGGTGCGACGTACACGCTGCCGACCTTCGGTGACTGCGCCAGCTTCCAGGCCAGCGCGTGCTCCCGCCCGCCGCTGCCGATGACGAGAACCTTCAAGTCGCGATCTCGGCGTTCTGGTACAGCGCCTGCACGTCGTCGAGATCCTCGATCACGTCGATCAGCTTCTGCATCCGCGTCCCGTCTTCACCCGAGAGCGCGATCGTGTTGTCGGCGCGCATCGTCACCTCCGCGATCCCGGGCGTCAGGCCGGCCTTCGCGAACGCAGCCTGGACCGCCTCGAAGTCGGCGGGCGACGAGAGCACCTCGACCGCGCCGTCGTCGTCGGTGATCACGTCGTCGGCGCCGGCCTCGAGGGCTGCTTCCATCACCGCGTCTTCGCTCGTCCCGGGCGCGAACACGAACTGGCCGACGTGGCGGAACTGGAACGCCACCGAGCCCTCGGCGCCGAGGTTGCCTCCGTACTTGCTGAAGGCATGCCGCACCTCGGCGACGGTGCGCACGCGGTTGTCCGTCACGCAGTCGACGATGACCGCGGCCCCGCCGATGCCGTAGCCCTCGTAGCGCACCTCCTCGTAGTTCACGCCCTCGAGGTTGCCGGTTGCCTTGTCGATGTTCTTCTTGATCGTGTCGGCCGGCATGTTCGCCGCCTTGGCCTTCTCGGCCGCGAGCCTCAGGCGCGGGTTCATCGCCAGGTCGCCGCCACCCTGGCGCGCGGCGACGACGATCTCGCGGATGAGGCGTGTCCACACCTTGCCGCGCTTCTCGTCCTGCCGGCCCTTGCGGTGCTGGATGTTGGCCCACTTGGAATGACCGGCCATGGCGGCGACGGCGCCGAGCGGCGCGAGGGAACGAAGCGACGGATTCGATTCTAGGCAGTCGACCCGGAGGCTCGCGACGGTCCGGCCGGCCCGACCTCGGCCAGACGCCCGGCGAGGTCGTGGAAGCCGAGCACCCGAAGCAGGATCGCGTCGCGCGAACGCGTCGCGCGGTCGAGCCCGGCGCCGCCTGCTGCCGTCTCGGGACGCACGTAATACGCATGGCCCCAGATCAATTGCCCGCCCATCGCCGCGACCGGCAGCGGCCTCGAGTCGTAGTGGAAGACATCGGCGGCCGGCGACGGGCCGCGACCGGGCCGGTCGGTGTAGTGGGTCAGGCTGCCGAGCCGCCACAGCACGAATCCCCGGCTGCGCAGGAAGGCGTCGACGTCACCGAAAAGAGGCTGTCCCTCGTAGATCGGATTGAACTCGACCTCGACCTCGCGCGCACGGACGGACCGCAGGATGCGTGTCGCGCCGCGCAAGGCGTCGAGTTCGCCGCCCTGGATGTCGAGCTTCATGACGTCGACCCGCTCGACGGCGTTCTCGTCGCACCAATCGTCGAGCGTGGTGAGCTCGATCGGCACCGTGCCCGTCGTCGTCGCGCAGGCCAGTTCCTGAATCGACTCGGTCAAGGCGGGAATGGGGCGGTAGACGGAACTGCAGGCCGGTTCGCCGCGTGCCGGGTGAGTCGACCGGTGGACCTAAACTGTGCGACCCGCCCTGCCGACCACCACGACACCATGACCGAACCGATCCTGGTCGCCCAGCGCGAGGCCGTCGAATGCCTTCTGCTCCCGGAGATGGCGAACCGCCACGGCCTCGTCACCGGGGCCACCGGCACGGGCAAGACGGTGACGCTGCAGCGCATCGCCCAGGCGTTCTCGGAGCGAGGCGTACCGGTCTTCATGGCCGACGTCAAGGGCGACCTGTCCGGCATCTCGCAGCCCGGTGCCCTGTCGCCGAAGATCGCGGCGCTGCTCAAGGAGCGCGGCATCGAGGCGCCCGTGCCGGCCGCCTGCCCGGTGACGTTCTGGGACGTCTACGCCGACGCGACGAAGGCGCAGGGCCACCCGGTTCGCGCGACGGTGAGCGACATGGGCCCACTGCTGCTCGCGCGCATGCTCGACCTCAACGAGACGCAGCAGGGCGTCCTGCAGCTGACCTTCAAGATCGCCGACGACCACGGTCTCCTGCTGCTCGACCTGAAGGACCTGCGGGCGATGCTGCAGCACGTCGCGGAGAACGCGGCGCAATACCAGACCGGGTACGGCAACATCAGCGCGGCCAGCGTCGGCGCGATCCAGCGCGGCCTCATGCAGATCGGCGAACAGGGCGGCGACCGCTTCTTCGGCGAGCCGATGCTCGACATCGCGGACCTGCTCCAGACCGCTCCGGTCAACGGCAAGCAGCAGGGCGTCGTCAACATCCTGGCCGCCGACAAGCTGCTCACGAACCCGCGTCTGTACGCCACGTTCCTGCTCTGGATGCTGTCGGAGCTGTTCGAGCACCTGCCCGAGGTCGGCGACCTCGACAAGCCCAAGCTCGTCTTCTTCTTCGACGAGGCGCACCTGCTCTTCGACGAGGCGCCGAAGGTGCTCGTCGAGCGCATCGAGCTCGTCGTCCGGCTGGTGCGCAGCAAGGGCGTCGGCGTGTACTTCGTGACGCAGAACCCGCTCGACGTTCCCGACTCGGTGCTCGCCCAGCTCGGCAACCGCGTGCAGCATGCGCTGCGCGCCTTCACCCCGCGCGACCAGAAGGCGGTGAAGGCGGCGGCGAGCACGATGCGCGCCAACCCGAAGTTCGACATCGAGACCGCGATCACCGAACTCGCGACCGGCGAGGCGCTCGTCAGCCTGCTCGACGACAAGGGCCGCCCCGGCATCACGGAGCGCGTCTATGTCGTCCCGCCGGCCAGCCGGATCGGGCCGATCGGCGACGACGAGCGGAAGGCCGCGATGGCGACGTCGCTGGTCGCCGGCGTCTACGAGAAAGCGGTCGACCGAGAGTCGGCCTACGAGAAGCTGAAGGGTCGTGCAGCGGCCGCGACGGCGGGCACACCGGCCGGCACCGCAGGCACTGCCGCCCCAGGCGGCGCGACCGCAGACGGTGGCGGGATGCTCGGCGGGCTGAAGGACGTGTTGTTCGGCTCCACCGGGCCGCGCGGCGGCAAGCACGAAGGCCTGGCGGAATCGGCGGCGCGTTCGGCGATGCGCTCGATCGGCTCGTCGGTCGGCCGCGAGATCATCCGCGGCGTGCTGGGCTCGATCATGGGCGGGTCGAAGCGCCGCCGTTAACCGTGGGAGTCCGTTGACAAGCTGCCGTGCGTGGCCCCGCGCCTCCACGCTGAAGTTGTCCCGTGACCGGGGCGCCGCCTTCCCGGCGTCGAGGACGAGTCCGCCGACCTGCGCTGACTCCAACCTGCCACGCGGTGCCGGCGGCGATTGACACACGCCGTCCCAGCCAGGCAGATCCCGCGTCGCACGCTGTCGTCGCGATGACGCGTGCGGCCTGTCCTGATTCGCCCGTCACCCGCGTACCTCCTGACAAGGGCCTGCCGTCCAGGTCCCTCACCCGGGAGACGCGACATAGACAGCTTCGCCACCTTTGCGATCTACATCGCCGTCGGCGCCGGTGCCGGCCTGATGTCGGGCCTGTTCGGCATCGGCGGCGGACTGGTCATGGTGCCGGCGCTGCTCGGCTGCTTCGCGCTCGCCGGCATGCCGGCGCAACACATTCCGGCTCTGGCACTGGGCACATCGTTGAGCGTCATCTGCGTGACCAGCGCCCTGGCCAGTCGCGAGCATTGGCGCATCGGCAACCTGGTGCAGCCCTTCTCGGGTCCGACCCTTCGCCTGGCGGCCATGCTGGGCATGGGTGTCGTGGCCGGCGCCGCGGCCTCCACGCGGTTGCCGAAGGACGTGGTTCTGCATTTGATCGCGGTCTTCCAGGTCACCGTGGCGACCTGCATGGCGCGCCAGACCTTCAGGCGAGCCCCGCTTCCGATCGCGAGCGTCGCGCCGGCTCGACCCGACGAACCGCCCCAGCAGCATCTGCAGGCGAAGCAGGCCGGCGCGTTCATGCTCGTCACAGGCGCCGTGTCGTCGATCGGCGGCATCGGCGGTGCGACCCTGATGATTCCGTACTTCTCGCGGGTCGGCATCGACTATCCGAAGGCAGCCGCGCTGTCGACGTTCTTCGGCTGCGTGATCGGCGCCTTCGGTTGCCTGTCCTACGCCTTCCTGACGCAGCCGCCGTCGGCGATCCCGCTGGCCGTCGGCTACGTCAGCCTGCCCGCCTTCGCCAGCATGGCGCTGGGCAGCCTGTTGTGCGTGCGCCAAGGCGCACGGCTTTCGATTCGGCTGTCCAGGGCGACGCTGACGCGCGGCTTCTGCTGCTTCCTGTTCGCCAGCGGCGGCAAGGTGCTGCTGCTTGGCCATGACCACCTTCTTCAGAGGCTGAAACGCGATGAACGCGCATCACATCTACAGTTTCAACGGCCACTCGCCGCGCATCCACCCCGGCGCCTACGTGCACCCCAGCGCCTGCCTGATCGGCGACGTTCAGGTCGGCGAGGGCTGCTTTGTCGGCCCGCACGCGACGCTGCGGGCCGACCACGGTCCGATCCACCTCGAGGCCATGAGCAACGTGCAGGACAACTGCGTGCTGCATTCCTGCCCCGACGGCACGGTCGTGCTACACCGCTTCGCCCAGGTCGGCCACGGTGCAGTGCTGCATGGCTGCACGCTGATGGAGAACTGCCTGGTGGGCATCCACGCGACGGTGCTCGACGGTGCCGTGCTCGGCCCCGACAGCCTTCTGGCGGCGCAGGCGCTGGTCACGGCGGGCGTTCGAACCGAGGCGGGCAGCCTGTACGCCGGCAGTCCGGCGCGCTTCGTGAAAAGCCTATCGCGCGACGCGATCGCGGCGCAGCTCGAGGGCGCGTTGCGGTACGGGCGTGCCACGGCCGAGTACCGCATCGGGCTGAGGCCTGTTGCAGACCGCGTCGGTCGCCAGCTCACACCTGCATGAGGCAGCCCTGTGGCCGACGGGCGCGACACCGACTCTGTCCGCTTCTCCAGCGTTGCCGCGTACTTCCGGTTGAACACCACGAAAGTGGAGCTCGCCAACCGGCGCAACCCTCGGAGATCACCACCATGAATCACTTCGTACGAATCTTCCACCATGGCCTTGCTTGCGCTGCCCTGGGCTGCACGCTGGGGGCCGGGACGGCAGGCGCGCAGGCGCTCTCGGCCCCGATCGACGAGACGGCGTTCGCTGCCGCGCACGAGGCCTACAAGAGCACCCGCTGGGCCGAAGCTTATGCCGCCTTTGCGGCGCTGGCCGACCGGGGCGACGCCGAGTCGGCACGCATTGCGCTGCAGATGTGGTGGCACGGGCAGGCGCTGTATGGCCGAGGCTTCGAGGTCACGCCCGCGCAGATCCAGCACTGGTGGATGCTGCTGAACCGGCGCGCCAAAGACGAGTGCGCCAATCCATTCACGGAAGACGCTGCCGGCTGACGCGGCAACGGGACGACACCGTCGAACCCGGTCGACACGTACGAGACGGCTCGCCGCGAGTCGCTCGTCCGGCCGATCACGAGTCCGCCGGAGCTCGGTCCTCCTGACACCGGTACGGAGCCGACGCACACAGCTTGTCGGCACGCTCGATACGCGACAACTCCTGGCGCAGTCGTGAGCGGCGCATCGCCAGCAAGATCCTCGCGCCGAGCCTGCCCGGGTTGCCGCGCCGTCTGACGAGCGCGAGGCCAGCGCAGCCGCGCAAGAAGCCGATCGCCCAGGCGGCCGAGAAATTGGCCTTCGTTGGAATCTGCATGCAGACGTCCTCCTTCCACAGCGAAAGCGTTGGACGAAGGTCCGACGGTTGCGCTTGCCTGGACGTACGCACGTTTGCGAAAGAACCGGACACGGTCCGCGGTGTCGTCGTGCGCCAAGTCTCGCCCGCGAGCGAGCGCGATAGTCAGGGCGGGCGTCTGGCGAGTCGAGCGACCGCGCGCTCGAGCGGCTCCGTGTATTGCGGGCCGAGCCTGACGTGTTGCGCCCGGATCGCGCCTGCTTCTCGCATCGCTTCACCGGACTCGGCATCTCGACCAAGGGACGCAAGCGCTTCTGCAGCACCACCAGCGCTTCGAGCCGATCCGGACTGCTCGCGGGGTCGCATGCGGCCCGGTCCATGCCAGCGCCAACTGAAGTGGGCTCAGCGCTTCGCCGGCCCGCTGTTGGGCCAAGCGAGTGCGCGCGAGGGTGACCTGAAGCCTGAACCGATGGTAGGGATCGGATCGTCGCGCGCGCCGCTCGCAACGCGAGGATGCAGCCGGTCACGGAGCGTCCGACGACGCAGCCAGCGAGAAACAGCGGGTCGGCTGCAGGGGTCGGCCGGGCGGCCGCCGAATGGGAGCGCATGCCGGTCTTACGGGCTCGCCGGCGAAACCGGACCCGCGCCTTGCGATGTCCGGATCGTCTCCCGAGCGCCGTACGTCCGGCGTGGTCCCTGTTGTCCACGCCACCTGGGATGCGCGCCATGTCGCTGTCCATCGTTCACCTCACGCCCGGCGATGCGCCCTTCATCGCGGCGCACCTGCTGAGGCTCGACGCCCACGACCGTTCGCTGCGCTTCGCGGCCGGTGTCGTGGCCGACGCGACCATCGAGGCCTACGTCGCCGGCATTCCGTTCGACCGCGACGCGGTGCTCGGCGTGGTCGACGCAGACGGCCGGGTGCTCGCACTCGGGCACGGCTGCGTGTATGGCGTCGCCGGAAGGCTCAGGATCGAGGCCGCTTTCAGCGTCGACGCCGCCGTGCGTCGACGAGGGCTCTGCCGCAGGCTGCTGCTTTCACTCGAGCAGCACGCCGCAGCCATCGGTGCCGAAGCGGTGGTCGCCATGTGCGTGGCCCGCAACCTGCCGATGCGTCGCGTCTTCGAGCAGTCCGGCATGCGGACGATGTGCGAGGAGGGCGAGGTCCACGCCCGCCGCGATCTCGCGAATGCGCCACAACATCGCGGCGCCTCGACTCTGATCGTCTTGCCGCCTCCCGGCGCAGAAGGCCTTCCCGGTCGCGAGCCTCGACTCGTCGCTGGCCCGCAATATCGCGACCGCTCAGATTCCCCCGTACCACTCGTAGCCTTCGTCCTCCCAATAGCCGCCCTTGCCGCCGCGGATCCCGGAGAACGAATCGACGACCTCGATTCCACGCACGTACTTCGCCTGCTTGTAGCCGAGCTGGCGCTCGACGCGACAGCGGATCGGCGCGCCGTTGGCCACCGGCAGCGGCTTGCCGTTGAGCTGGTAGGCGAGGATGGTCTGCGGGTGCTGGGCGTCGTCGAGGTCGATGCTCTCGTAGTAGTGCGAGTCGGCCGACCCGCCGTCCATCGAGTCGAAGCAGCGGAAAACGACGAACGTCGCGCCCGCCTTCAGCTTCGCCCGGTCGAGCAGCGCGCCGAGCGGAACGCCCGTCCACTGGCCGATGCAGCTCCAGCCCTCGACGCAGTCGTGGCGCGTGATCTGGGTGCGCGACGGCATCGCCCGCAGCTCGGCCAGGGTCAGCTCGAGCGGCTGCTCGACGAGCCCGCCGATCGTCAGCTTGTACTCGGCGAAGGTGCCGTCGCGCAGCGCGACGTAGTCGGCGTCGCTCGGCGAGGTGGTGCCGTTGGGGCGAAACACCGGCGCGATGTCCTTCGCGTCGAACTCCTGGGCCAGAGCTGCGCGCGGCGCGACGACCTTCTGCGCCGCCCGGCTGACGTGCTGCGCGCTCTTGAGCACCTCGACGAACGAGGCGTTGTTGGACAGCTTGTCGCAGCCCGTCAGCACCGCGCTGCCGGCGGCCGCGACGGCGCCCCGCAGCAATCGCCGACGGCCGCGCTGCGTCGCCCGCATGAGCTGGAACGACTTCGACTGCAGCGCGCTCATGTCCGCACCTCGTCGCCCGTGACGGGCTCGGTCGGCGTCTTCTTCCGCGGCACCACGTACCACCCGGTGACCATCGAGCGGATCTCGTTCCACACCCCGGCGATGAAGACCTCGGCGACGTGGACGATGACGAAGAGGAGCAGTGAAGTGGCGGCGAGGAAATGCAGCGTGCGTGCCGACTGCCGGCCGCCGAGCAACTCGACCCAGCCCGGGAACACGGCGTCGAGCCGTGGTGACATCGCCAGTCCGCAGAGGATCACGAGAGGCAGCAGGACGAAGATGACGACGAGGTAGCTCAGGCTCTGCAGCACGTTGTAGCGCTTGGCCGCCTCGCCGGTCGGGTGGTGGAACCGCACGTGGTCCTTGATCGAGGTGCCGATGTGCCTGAGCTCCTGCTTCGTCGGCACGAGGTCACGCGAGAGGTGGCGGCTCAGGATCGTCCACAGCACGTAGGCGATGCCGTTGATCACGAACAGCCAGGCGAAGAAGAAGTGCCAGTGGCGTGCCATCGCCAGCCACTGCGGGCCGGGGATCGTCGCCCAGCTCGGGAAGGCGCGCGCGGCCGGCCGGCCGTCGACCTCCGACAGGCCGAGGACGCCCGTGGTGTCGAAGGTGGCGCCGCCGATCGTCGTCCGGCCGACCGGGCCGCCCGGCGTGTCGGCGGTGCCGATGGAGACCCACGGGTCGGCGAAGGTCGAGTCGAGCCCCCAGTAGAGCGCCGGGTGGGCGTTGAAGATGTTGAGGCCGCTCATCAGGAGCACCGTCAGGCAGACGACGTTGATCCAGTGCATGACGCGCACCGGCAGGCGATGCCGGTAGATGCGTTCGGGCCGCGTGGCGGTTCGGTCCATCGATGCTTCCTCTGTGACCCTGTTCTGGTCGCCGGTCGGTCGTGTCGGGGTCGACGGCCTTACAGCGCGCGGCTCATGGCGACGCGGTCATCTTCGCGCGCGGCCGGTCGAGCACCCGCGCCTCGTCGCCGACGCTCGTCACCAGCCCCGCCGCGGCGTAGCTGCCGGACGCGTCGGGCTCGAGGGCAGCGATGGCGAGGTTGGCCAGCGGCTGCTCGAGCGACACGAAATACGAGCCGGGCGGTGCGTCGACGAGCGCCTGCTGGGTCTGCACGCGCAGCCGTGCCGGTTCGAGGGTATCGGGGGCGAGCGCGCCGTCCGCGCGGACGGTCTCGCGAAACGTCTCGCCACGCACGTCGCCGGACTCGTCGAACTGCTGCACCTCGATGCCGAGCCGGCGCAGCCGCGACACCGCGTCGCCCTGGTTCGCGGCAAGCCAATAGCCGCACGGTCGCGGTCGCGCGCGCACCGCGCGCAGCTCGAGCGCCGAATCCCACGACACGGTGCGCCGGCGAATCTCGCCGCTGACCGGGTCGATCATCGCCAGCGCGTACTCGCTCGCCGTCGGCGCCGATTCGACGACGGCCGTGCCGCGACAGGCCGACGCGGCGACATCGCGGTCGACGAAATCGCGCAGCTTCTCGAGGTCGGTGGCACGCGCCGCGGCGCTCTCCAGGATGTCGGTCGCCGCCGTGAGCGCAGCCTGGACGCGGCGCTTCAGGTCGACCCTGCCGATGCCGCCGCCACGTGTCTCGACGAGCAGGCTGACGGCGCTGCGCAGGCCGAACGCGTTGCGGGCGATACCCGCGGCAGCGCCACCCATCGACACCCGACGGTCGTTGGCGTCGTCGGAGACGGTGTGGTACCACTCGTTGGCGAAGCCGGCCGCGGCGAGGCGCCTGGCGAGCGGGCGGCGGAACCACTCCTCGGCGGCGCGCGACACGAACGGCGGCAGGTTGCCCGTGGTCGCCGTCTGCAGCAGGACGTCGAAGCGCGGCAGCGCGCCGAAGCGAGCCGCGAAGGCGCCGTCGACCGGGTACTCGTGGAAGTCGGCGACGACCACCGGATCGACGGCGACGAGCAGCTGCGCCAGGGCCTGCGCTTCCGGCGTGCGCAGCAGCAGGTGGTCGCGGTTGAGGTCGGTGCCGTCGGCGGTGTCGCGCTGGAAGAGCGCGCGGCCGTCCGGGTTGGCGAGCGGCACCAGAACGACATCGACGCGGTCGAGCACGCGTGCCTGCTGACCCTGCGCGAGCGACCGGGCGAGAACGAGCAGCGCCTCGGTCCCGGCAGGCTCGTCGCCGTGCTGGCCGGCGATCAGCAGCACGGTGGGCCGCTTCGCGGGAGCCGACGCGACGACGCCGGAAGCCTCGGCAGCGGGACGCGGCGCGACGAGCGGCGCCGGCCGCGTCAGCGACAGCGCGACGATCGGCTCGCCGCCCTGCGACGTTCCGATCTCGACGAGGCGCGCGTCGGTCTGGCGACGACTTTCGGCGGCCTCGACGACGGCGCGTTGCAGCAACTCGCGCAGCTCGTCGCCATGGGTGAAGTCGGTACGCCCGCGCTGGAACGCCGGGGTCGCGAACGTGACCGACGGCTCGGGGAAATGCACGGCAACGGCCGCAGGCGATGGCGGCGGCACCGGGATTGCCGCGACGACGGCAGGCGCCCGCACCGGTGGAGCAACACCGCTGACCGGCGGCGTCGACGAGGCGGCTCCCGCCGGCACGGCCGCGCCGGCTTGCGCGTTGCCGGCGGCAGCAGGCGTCCGTGCGACCGGCTGCGGTCGAACCGACGACACCGGCGCGCCCGTGCGGCTGACCTGGGCGCAGCCGACGGCGGCCGCTGCGACGAGGGCGAGAAAGGCGAGGCGGAATGGATGCATGGATCGGCGTCGGTGCGCCCGGGTCGGTGCGCCCGGTTCGGCACCCGGGCGAATATAGCCGTGCCGTCGTTGCGGGTTGTCGGCGTGGCCGGCGCACCGCCGGCACCGGCACGCCGGCATTTCGCGCCGCCGGCCGACGCTTCGTCGCGTCGCGGTCGCGGCCCGGACGGTCGCGCGGCACAGTGCGGCATCGGTCGCCCACGACCCCTGCCCGGAGCCCCTGGCATGTTCATCTTCATCCTCCAGGTCCTCGCCGGCACGCCACCCTACGCCTGGCTCGTCCTCGCCGCGCTGGTCGCCCTCGGCTGGACGCAGAGCCGACCGCGAACGATGGGCCGCACCCGCGTCGCCGTGCTGCCGGGCGCGCTGCTCGTGCTGTCGTTCGTCGGTGGCGTCAGCGCATTCGGCTACGCGGCCGACGCCGTCGGCGCGTGGCTCGCCGGCGTCGCCGTCGCGATCGCGGCCGGGCCGACGCTGCTGCCGCGGCCCGAGGCCGCCTGGTCCGTCGACCGGCACTCGGTTCGCGTCGCCGGCAGCTGGTGGCCGATGGCGCTCATCGTCGGCCTGTTCGCCACCCGCTACGTCGCCGCCGTGAGCCTCGCGCTGCATCCCGAGGAGGCCCGCGACATGGCCTTCGCGGTGCCGTTCTGCTTCTTGTTCGGCGCCTTCAGCGGCCTGTTCGTGTCGCGGGCGCTGCTGATGTGGCGTGCCCGCCGGCCGGCGGCGGCCTGACCGCGTCGCTTGCGTTGACACCGCACCGACAATGGCCGCCATGTCCGCCGCTGCCGTGCCCGCCGCCGTCGCCGAAGGCGACGGGCGCTGGCGGCGGATCGGCGTCCGCGGCGTCCGCACCGTCGGTGCCGGCTTCGTGGTGGCCGTGTGCATCTGGGCGATGTCGCCGCGCAAGGAGTTCGGCATCACGCTCGTCTACTCGCTGTGCATCGCGCTGTCGTGCTGGCTCCTCATCGACCTCGGCCGCGAGCTCGTCGCGTCGCGGCTGTCGCTGCTGCGTTTCGGCGAGTCGACCCGGGGCACCCGATGGCCGGGCTGGCCCTGGATGCTGCTGATCGTCCTCGCGGGCGGCGTCCTCGGGTACGCGCTCGGCAACGAGCTAGCAAACCGTCTCACCGGCATCGATCTGCCTGGCCCGTTCACCGCCAGCTGGCGACAGCTCATGTCGCTGCTCGTCTTCTCACTGGTGCCGGCGGTGACGATCACCTACTTCTTCCAGTCGCGCGAGGTCATCGCGGAGCAACAGGCCCAGGTCGAGCGCGCCGAGCGCCAGGCCGGCGAGGAGCGGCTGAAGCTGCTCGAGTCTCAGCTCGTGCGCGACCTGCTGCCGCGCCTCGACGCGACGAAGTTCTGGCAGGTGCACGGTGGCCTCGTCGTTCGCGCCGACGCGATCGAAACTGCGGTCCGCGACGAAGCCGGCAAGGTCGCGCTCCGGCTTCGCGCCCGTCCCGAGACGCTGACCGTCAGCCGCCTGCACGCATCGCGCTTTCGCGCGATGTGACGTGCACGGTCAGACGCGGTACAGCTGGCCGCCCTCGAACTTCACGCGGTCGCCGTTGCGCAGGTCGCCGACCTGCTGGAAGTCGTAGCTGCGGAAGGAGCCGTTGTCGAAGCGAACGGTCACGCGGAAGACCTCGTCCTCGCGCCGGTTGTGGTTCTCGATCGCGTTGCCGGCGACGCCGCCGCCGACCGCCCCGGCCACCCCGCCCACGATGCGGCCGTTGCCGCCGCCGAACTGGCTGCCGACGACGCCGCCGAGGACGGCCCCGAGGATCGCTCCCGCGCCGGTCGGACGCGACCTGATCGCGACCGCCTCGATGCCTTCGACGCGCCCGTACTCCGCGAGGATCGGCGACTGCCGGACAGGCCCGGAGGCGTAGCTGCCGTTGTTGCCGGGATACGGCTGCGCGCAGGCGGTCAGCGCGCCGAGCGCTGCGATGGAAGCAGCGGCAGCGACGGCGCGAATGGTGCGGGGATTGAGCAGTGACATGGTGGTCTCCGAAAAGGCGAGGGGGCCGACGGTTCGATCGACGCGCGGGTCTGGCAGCACGACATCGGTCAGCATGGCACGGATGATCGCCAATCAGGAGCCGCCACTGCGTCAGACAGGCCGCACACGGCGCGCCGGCCATCGTCGGTTTCGGAGGTCGGTGCGGCGCGTCTCCCTAGAATCGGCGCCACACGGCCCATGACCAAGCCCCCGCAGCCCGAAGCGCCAGCCGGCAACTTCCTTCGCCAGATCGTCGAGCGCGACCTGGCCGACGGCGTCTACGCCAACCGGCGTTTCGCGGGGACGCCGGGCGACGCGGCGCACCAGGCCAGCGCGCCGCCCGATCCGGCGCGCATCCGCACCCGCTTTCCGCCCGAACCGAACGGCTACCTGCACATCGGCCACGCCAAGAGCATCACGCTCAACTTCGGCCTCGCCCGCGACTACGGCGGCATCTGCCACCTCCGCTTCGACGACACTAACCCGGAGAAAGAGGAGCAGGAGTACGTCGACGCGATCGTTGACTCGGTGCGCTGGCTCGGCTTCGACTGGCATGCGCCCGAGCCGGCCCTGGCGACGACGGAGGCCACCTCTCATCTCTACTTCGCGAGCGACTACTTCGACTTGATGTACCGCGCCGCCGAGGCGCTGGTGACCGCCGGCAAGGCCTACGTCGACGAGCAGTCCGCCGAGCAGATGCGCGCCGCGCGCGGCGACTTCGCGACCCCCGGCACCGACAGCCCGTTCCGCGGCCGCTCGCCCGACGAGAACCTGGCCCGGTTGCGCGACATGCGCGACGGCAAGCTCGACGACGGCGCCGCCGTGCTGCGCGCCCGGATCGACATGGCGAGCCCGAACATCAACCTGCGCGACCCGGCGCTCTACCGCATCAAGCGCGCCACGCACCACCGCACCGGCGACCGCTGGTGCATCTACCCGATGTACACCTACGCGCATCCCATCGAGGACGCCCTCGAGAACATCACCCACTCGATCTGCACCCTCGAATTCGAGGACCAGCGGCCGTTCTACGACTGGCTGCTCGACTCGCTCTGCGACCTCGGCCAACTGGCTCGACCCCGGCCGCACCAGTACGAGTTCGCGCGTCTCAACGTCAGCTACGTCGTCACCAGCAAGCGCAGGCTGCGGCAGCTCGTCGACGAGCACCACGTCGACGGCTGGGACGACCCGCGCATGCCGACGCTGGTGGGCCTGCGCCGGCGCGGCTACACGCCGGAATCGATCCGCGTGCTCTGCGAGCGCGCCGGGACGAGCAAGGCGGGCGGCTGGACCGACTACGCGAGCCTCGACATCGCCCTGCGCGACGACCTCGAACGCCAGGCGCCGCGGGCGATGGCGGTCGTCGACCCGGTGCGCCTCGCGCTCACGAATTGGGCCGAGGTGTTCGGTGCCGACGACCACCGCGAGCCCTGCTCGGCCGCCGCGCATCCGCAGCGGCCCGAGCTCGGCATGCGCAGCTTCTCGCTCGGCCCAGAGGTCTGGATCGAACGCGACGACTACGCCGCCGTCCCAGCCAAGGGCTATTTCCGGCTCTTCCCCGGCAATCGCGTGCGCCTCAAATACGGCTACGTGATCGAATGCGACGGCGCCGACGCCGACGCCGACGGCCGCGTCGACACCGTTCGCGGCCGCGTCGTCGCCGACACGAAGAGCGGCACGCCGGGCGCCGACGCGGTCAAGGTGAAAGGCACCATCACCTGGGTCGGCGTCGACGACGCCGTCGCCGCCGAGTTCAGGCTCTACGACCGCCTGTTCGCCGAGCCGCACCCCGATGCCGGAGGCAAGGACTTCCTCGCCGCGCTGAACCCGGCGAGCAAGCGCGTCGCGCAGGGCTGGCTGGAGCCGTCGCTGGCATCGCTCGCCGCCGAGTCGCGTGTGCAGCTCGAGCGGCACGGCTACTTCGCGGCAGACCGCGTCGACCATCGACCCGGTGCGCCGGTGCTCAACCGGATCGCCACGCTGAAGGACAGCTGGTCGAAGTAGCCTGGCGCGGGCAGGCGATCAGCGCGCGTCGGTCGGATCGGCGCGCGGGCGCCAGGCCTCCGCGAAGTGGCGCCGATCGTCCTCGTTGCGCGGCCGCACCGCCATGACGATGCGCCCGTCGCGAACACCACGCTCGACCGCCTCGACATGGTCGTCCGGTATCCCCCAGCCGACCAGTGCGCCGACGATCCCGCCCGTCGCAGCGCCCGCCCCCGCGCCGGCGATCGCCGCTGCGAGCGGCCCGGCGACGACGAGGCCGAGCCCCGGCAACGCGATGGTCGTCCCGACCGCGGCCACGGCGGCAGCGATCGCGCCGAGGCCGCCGCCGATCGCACCGCCGATGCCGGCGCCTTCGGCCGCCTTGTTGCTCAGCTCGGTCTGCCGCGCCCGCGCGTCGTCGTCTTCAGCGTCGCCCGGCGGCGGAAATTCGCGCCGACGCGTCTCCTCCGACATCATCAGGTGGACGTCGTCACGCGTGTAGCCACGTGCCTCGATCGACTGCCAGGCACGCTCGGCGCTGGGCCGGTCTTCGAATACACCGGCGACGGGGGTGACGGTCGTGCTCATGGCGGTGCTTCCTTCGATGTCAGGCGCGACCCCATGTCGCGGCATGGCCGGCGGCGGCCACGGCGGCGGTGACGACACCGCCCCAGAGCCAGTCGGCGGCGGTCAACGACAACGGCCAGCCCTTGACCACGGCCAGGTTGGTGAGGTTGTAGGCGCCGTACGCCGCGAGGCCGAGCACGGCGCCCCGGCACACCGCCTCGACCCAGCCCGAAGGCTGCGCCTGCAGGCACAGGTAGACGACGGCGAGCGGGTAGAGCAGGTAGAAGACGACGGCGGGCGCGACGCGGATCGGGTCGGCCATGAGGCTGCCCATCTCGCGTTGGTAGAGGTCCTTGGCGAGGACGCCGAGCCAGAGCCCGTCGAGCACGACGAGCGCGACCAGCGCCGCCACCCACGCCAGCGCGAACCCGCCGGCGCCGAGCCGCCCGGTCACGGCTTCTTCGCCTGCTCGAGTTCCTTCAGCGCGGCGAGCGTCTTCTCGACGTGCCGGCTCGGGTTCAGGCTCTGGTAGTTGTAGACGACCTTGCCGTCGGGGGCGATCACGTAGGAGATGCGGTTGGCGTAGTCGGGCTTGAGCGCGAGTACGGCGTCGTACGACTTCATCACGTTCTGCGAGCTGTCGGAGGCGACCGGGAACTTGCTCTGGCACGCCTGGACCGAGAACTTGCTGAGCGTGTCGATGTCGTCGGCCGAGATGCCGATCACGGTCGCGTTGAGCGCCTTGTAGCGGCCGATCGCCTCGGCGAACTCATGCGCCTCGATCGAGCAGCCGACCGAGAACGCGGCCGGGAAGAAGTACACGACGACCGGCCCCTTGGCCAGCGCATCGGCCAGCACGAAGCGGCTCACCTTGCCGCCGAGCGCGGCCTGGACTGTAAAGTTCGGCGCTGCATCTCCGACATCGAGTGCTGCGTAGGTGGGTTGTGCCAGCGCCGACGACATCAGCGCGATGAACGACCAAAGGGATTTCTTCATGACGGATACCGGTCGATCGGGGCAGCGTTCATCTTACGGGAAAGGTCCCGCGACAGATGCGGCGGGCACTGGCGTGGCGCGGCGGTTGGTCGGTGCGCTCGTCGTCGTCACCGCGGCGCTGCTCTCGGCCTGCGGCACGCTGCCCGCCAACCTCGGCAAGGTCGACACCCTCTCGCTGCCGCTCGATCCGGCGGCGCCGCTGGTGCAGATCGCCGAGCGCTCGACGCCGGGGCCCGGGCTGACGGGCGTTCGGCTGCTGCCGCTCGGCGCCTACTCGCTCGACACGCGGCTGCAGCTCGCGGCGCAGGCGGCGCGCTCGCTCGACGTCCAGTACTACCAGTTCGAGAACGACGCGACCGGCCGGCAGATGATGGTGGCGCTGCGCGCCGCCGCCGAGCGCGGCGTTCGGATCCGCCTGCTCGTCGACGACCTCTACACGACGAACACCGACGCGCTGTTCCGCGGCCTCGCCTCGTTTCCCAACGTCGAGGTGCGGCTGTTCAACCCGTTCTGCTGCGCCCGCGACAGCGGCCTGGTCGGTCGCTACGCCGCATCGCTCTTCGACTTCAAGCGGCTCAACCACCGCATGCACAACAAGCTGTTCGTCGCCGACGGCGTGATGGCGGTGCT
>JBBSUK010000024.1:0-34848 GCA_038234975.1 Burkholderiales bacterium | reverse complement strand
CTCAAGAGAAAACTCATGCGCTACATCCGCAAGTACAACGAGAAGCCCAAGCCTGTGAAGTGGAAGTACTTCGACCCAACACGTCGCGTTACTCCCGATTCAATCGTTACGGTCCACTAGCCCTTGAAACGGGGAGCGCCGCTCTCACGTCAGCGGCAGAAGTCGCCGCGACCACGATCCCCGTGGCGCGGCCTGCCGCCATTCTAGGAGTCCATCATGTTCGTCATGCCCGTTGTCCGCCCTGTCCGCACGACCGCGCGTCTCGTCTCGCCGTCGTTCTCCAGCCTCGTCGATCGCCTCTTCGACGAGCCTCCTGCTGCCGCCCCGGTGCGCGGCGGGCGGGCCCGCCTCCCCGCCATGGATGTCAGCGAAAGCGACGCCGCCTACACGGTGGCCTTCGACGTCCCCGGCGCGAGCCGCGACGCGCTGAAGGTATCGGTCGAAGGGAGGCGCGTCACGCTCGGCCGAGCTGTCGACGCCGGCAAGGCGCCCGTCGACAAGCCCGTCGACGCCGACGGCGAAGCAGGCACCGCCGCGGCGGCGGCCACTGCCGCCCCACGCGTCATCTACCAAGAGCGGTCGACTGCCGCCTACGAGCGCACCGTGGTCCTGCCCGCCGAGGTCGACCACGCGGCGTCGCAGGCGAAATTCGAGAACGGCGTGCTGACGCTGACGCTCGTCAAGAAGGTCGCCACCGGCGCAACCCAGCTCGCGATCGCCTGAGTCGCGGCCTGAGCGCTGCGGGTCAGACGCCGCCGTCGGGAGACGGCGGCGCGAGCGATTCGAGAGGCCACCTCGGCCTGACATCGAAGGCGTGACCGGCGTCGCCCTTCTCGCCGCGCTGGACCCGCATCGCCGCGGCCAGCGCGATCATCGCGCCGTTGTCGGTGCACAGCGCGGGTTCCGGGTAGTGGACCCGGAACCCGCGTCTCGGCCGGGTGCTCGGCTCGCCGCGCGTTGCGGCGTCGAGGCGCTCGCGCAAGCGCGCATTGGCGCCGACGCCTCCGGCCACGACCAGTCGATCCCTGCCGGCCTTCTCCAGCGCGGCGATCGACTTTCGCACCAGCACGTCGACGATGGCCTCCTGCGTCGCTGCGGCGAGGTCGGCACGCGGCTGCTCGCAGGTGTCGCCGAGGCGCAGGGCGTGCGTCCGCACGGCGGTCTTGAGACCGGCGAAGGAGAAATCGAGCGTGTCGCGGCGGATCAGCGGCCGCGGCAGCGCGTAGGCGTTCGGATCGCCGAACTCGGCGAGCCGGGCCAGCGCAGGCCCACCGGGGTAGCCGAGGCCGAGCAGCTTGGCCGACTTGTCGAAGGCCTCTCCGGCCGCGTCGTCGATGGTGTCGCCGAGCAGCTTGTAGCGGCCGACGTCGGTCACGTCGAGCAACTGCGTGTGGCCGCCGGAGACGAGAAGGGCGACGAATGGAAACGACGGCGGGTCGGCGGAGAGGAACGGCGACAGGAGGTGCCCTTCGAGGTGGTGGATGCCGAGCGACGGCTTGCCGAGCGAGGCCGCCAGCGACACCGCGACGCCGGCACCGACGAGCAGCGCGCCGGCGAGCCCGGGGCCGCGGGTGTAGGCCACGGTGTCGATGCCGCACAGCGCCTGGCCGGCGTCGGCGAGCGCCGCCCGCACGAGCGGCAGCAGCCGCCGTACGTGGTCGCGCGAAGCCAGCTCGGGGACGACGCCGCCATAGGCCGCGTGCAGGCCGACCTGTGAGTGCAGCGCCTGGCCGAGGAGCACCGGCGGCTGCTGGCCGGCGGCCTGCACGACGGCGACGCCGGTCTCGTCGCAGGACGTCTCGATGCCCAGGATCAGCAAGGCGGTAGACCGTCGCGCCGGCGCTGCGAAAGGGTACGGGGCATGTTTTATTCGGCCATTTCAGGATATTGTTCGACTTGCCAGCCAACCTTTCACGCGATCACGCGAAAGCCCATGCACAAGCAATCGCTCTCCTTCAGCGTCCGGATCGCGCGAACCCGCAACGACGTGCAGGCTGCCTGCCGGGTCCGCGCCACGTCCTACGGGCACCACGTCCCGCAGCTCGGCGAGGCGCTTCTCGAGCCCGACCTGCTCGATGCCGACCAGAACACCGTCTCGGTGCTGTGCGTCGACAAGGCCACCGGCAGCGCCGTCGGAACGGCGCGGTTCCAGACCAACGCCGGCGGCATGCTGCTGATCGAGCACAGCGTGTCGCTGCCGGGCGACATGAAGGACGACAGCCGCGCCGAGATCACGAGGCTCTCGGCGGTTCCGGGGGCGGACCCGCTGGTCAAGATCAGTCTGATGAAGGCGAGTTGGCTCTTCTGCATGGCGACACAGGTTCGCTGGATGGTCATCTGCTCGCGCAAGGAGGCGCTGACGCGACAGTACCGACGCCTGGGGTTCAATAATCTATTCGATGACGAACGGTGGATCCCAATGTCGCACGTCGGGCATATCGAGCATCAGGTGTTGAGGTTCAACGCCACCACCGCAGAGCGCACATGGCGTGAGGAACGCAATCCCCTTTACGAATTCATCTTCAACACCGTCCATCCCGACATCCAGCTTTTCTCGACGGAGCCCGCGCTTCCTCCGCGGCAGCGGACCGAATGGCGGGCGCCGGCGCCGGGATGGTCAGCGCAGCCCGGTATGCGCAGTCATGCGGTGGTGCGACCCGCCTCAGCGGCGCCTGTTCTCGTCAGCTAGACGCGGTGCAGATCGCGGGACGCCTTCGAGCGCCCCCTGCCTTTCGCTCTGCCGCAGGGCGAGCCAGGGATAGATGGCTCGCCGCAAGTCGTCAATCGAAAAGGGCTTGCCGAGCGTATCGTCCATTCCCGCGTCGATGGCCTGTCGCGACAGCTCTTCGTCGGTTGCTGCCGAGAGGGCCACGATCGGAATGCGGGATAGGCCTGCAGCGGCCTCCTGCACACGGATGGAACGGGTGGCATCGAGCCCGTTCATGTTGGGCATCATGCAGTCCATCAGGATCAGGTCGGGCCGATCGATGTCGCGCAAACCCTTACGCACGGCCTCCTCACCATCGCTCGCCCGTTCTACCTGGTGCCCTTGGTTCGCCAGCATGGAGCTTGCGACCAGGACGTTCACGTCGTTGTCTTCGGCCAGCAGGATGCGCGCGCTGAACGAAATACCGTCGTCGGCAAGCTGAGTCGAATCGTTGGCATACGAGGGCGGCGAGGTGGGCTCGAACGACAGCGTCAGCTCAAATACCGAGCCGAAGCCAAGTCTGCTGACGAGGGTGATGTCGCCTCCCATCAGTTGCGCGATCTCGCGGGCGATCGTCAGGCCGAGCCCCGTCCCCTGTCGATGCCCGTCGGAGGCTGCGCTAACCTGGCGAAACGCGTCGAAGACCGCGCGCTGATCTTGTTCGCCGATGCCAACGCCGGTGTCGCGAACCCGGAACTGGATGCGGCCCGGAAGCCGGTCGGCCACTACCGTGAGTTGCACCCATCCTTCGTGGGTGAACTTAATGGCATTCCCCAGCAGGTTGTGCAGGATCTGTCGTGTACGTACCGGGTCGCCGATCACCCATAGCGAGCCTGCAAGCGAGCTTTCGAGCGTGAAGGCAAGCCCCTTCTCCGCGGCCCGGACGGAATAGATGTCGGCGATGCGCTGAATCTCGCTCCACAGATCGAAACTGACACGCTGGATCCGCATCTGACCGGAGCTGGTGCGGGACACGTCGATGAGGTCGGTGACCAGGCGCAACAGGTGTGTTCCCGACGACTCCACCAGCTCCATCCGCTTCTTGACCAACGGATCCGCCGTCTCGACGTGGACGAGGCGGGCGATTCCGAGCATGCCGTGGATCGGGGTCCGCAACTCGTGGCTCACGGTTCCGAGAAACTGCGATTTGACAGAAGACTCTCGCTGGACCGCCTCCAGGGCAATCGCCTTTTCTGCCGAAACCCGCGCGGCGTGGATCCGCAAGACGAAGACCTCGCACATCTTGGAGTCCGAGCGGATCACCGACGCCAGTACGGACGCAAGGAAGAAACTCAGCCCGATCGCACTGTACAGGCCGACCGGGTCGAGGCGCGCCAGCAGTCCGATCACCATCGGCGCGACGATGGGCGCCACGTAAGCAGTCGTGGCGAATTTGCTCGCCTGGAATCCGAACGCCGCGACACACGCGACGCAGCCCAGACTGGCGATCGAGAGCGACGCCGTCGCCACGTCGTACTGCATCAGCCAAAAGCCTGCCGTTCCCCAGACAAAACCGTCGAGTGCCAGCAGCCAGTAGGTTCCGACCCTCCACGCCGGGCCCGACGGGTAGCCGTACCGCCGGTACACCCGGGCCTGAACGATCCTCGGCAGCGTGACGACCACCTTGGCGAACAGCCACAACGCGATGAGGTAAGGGTGGACCGTGTCGCGGAACTGGAACGCCATCACAAACGCGAACGCGGTGGCCGCCATCGCGCCGATCCCGGCGTGCGACCAGACCATCCGCAACTGATCGTCGGCAACCCGTTCGCGCTCCTCGGGCGTCAGGGCGACGCCGATGCTGCTGGCGATCTGCTCGATCTGCACGTCGCTCAGTACCGCTGCAGCAGGATCGGCAGGTCGGCCGGATACGCCAACCCTTCGTCGTGACAGTGCCCCCGGAACGCATCGATCTGCTCGACGATGCCCTGCTCCGGTCGGCTCCGCGACCACTCCCGGAACCAGTCGACGGTCGCCGCGTCCTTCAGGTCCCGGAATCCCCGCATCCATTGCTGCATCAGGCGGATGCGGGTCAGCGGCGGCGCCTCGAGGAATTCGTCGGTCATGCAAATCGCCGCCGAACCCGAGTCGAGATCGGCCAGCAGACCCGGCATCGGCAGGTGAAACGAGGACTCGGCCTCGAAATCCCCGAATCGCGACGGTGTCGATAGTGCCATGTTGATCCTCCGCCGCAACGGCAGACCGCAATCGGTCGAAAGTGTCCCGGAATATGTCGCAACCCGATGCATGGAGTCACGGCCGACCGGAATGTTTCGCTGGAATATCGCAAAGACTGCACGCTGACCACCGTGCAATCCGAATCTCAGTGCTTTTCCTTCGCATGGTTGATCGAGTACTTCGGTATCTCGACCGTGACATTGTCACGCGCGACGATCGCCTGGCACGACAGGCGCGACGTCGGCTCCAGGCCCCATGCGCGGTCGAGCAGGTCTTCTTCGCTCTCGTCTGGCTCGCCGAGCGAAGCGTAGCCCGCGCGCACCACGACGTGGCAGGTCGTGCAGGCGCAGCTCATCTCGCAGGCGTGCTCGATCGGGATGTCGTTGGCGAGCAGCACCTCACAGATCGAGGCCCCGGGCGAGGCATCGATCGTCCTGCCCTCGGGGCAGTATTCGGCGTGCGGCAGGATCTTGATCGTCGGCATCGTCGTCAGACGTCGTCGATCCGGCGTCCCGCCAGAGCTCGGGCGATGCCGCGGTTCATGCGCGTCGCGGCGAAGTCCCCGGTGGCGGCGGCGAGCGCGTCGACGGCCTTGCCGATCGCGTCGCGGTCGTCGCCCCGGCGTGCGGCGCGGACTTCGGCGACGGCGGCGTCGATCGCGGCGTGCTGCGTGACGGACAGCAGATCGGCATCGGCGGCCACGGCCGAGGCGGTGGCGGCCAGCAACCGGTCGGCATCGACGGTGGCCTCGCGCAGCGCCCGAGCCGCGACGTCGTCCTCTGCGCGGCTGAAACTGTCGGCGAGCATCCTCGCGACCTCGTCGTCGCCGAGCCCGTAGCTCGGCTTGACGACGACCGATGTCTCGACCCCGGAGGTCTCCTCGCGCGCCGAGACCGACAGCAGGCCGTCGGCATCGACAGCGAAGGTGACGCGGATTCGCGCCGCGCCCGCCGTCATCGGCGGGATGCCGCGCAACTCGAAGCGGGCGAGCGATCGGCAGTCCGCGACCAGTTCGCGCTCGCCCTGGACGACGTGCAGGGCCATCGCCGTCTGGCCGTCCTGGAAGGTCGTGAATTCCTGCGAGCGCGACGCCGGTATCGGCGTGTTTCGCGGGATCAGCCGCTCGACGAGACCGCCCATCGTCTCGATGCCGAGCGACAGCGGCGTCACGTCGAGCAGCAGCAGGTCGGCGTTCCCGCCGTTGCCCGACAGCGCCTCGGCCTGGATCGCCGCGCCCAGCGCCACGACCTGATCCGGGTCGTGGTCGACGAGGGGATCGCGCCCGAAGAGGTCGCGAACACGCGCGCGCACAAGCGGCATGCGCGTCGCACCGCCGACGAGGACGACGCCGTGCACGTCGCCTGCGCTCACCCGCGCGTCGCGCAGGACGCGGCGGGCGGCGGCGATCGTTCGCTCGATCCAGGGCGACGCGACGCGGTCGAGGTCGGCGCGTGAGACCGTCGCCTCGATGCGCCGATCCGCGATGTCGCAGGAGAACGCCGCGGTGTCGTCGGTCGACAGCACCTCCTTTACACGGCGCGCCGCGAGCAGCGCAGCGCGGCGGTCGCCTGCAGAAGACAGGCGGCCACCGGCCGCGGCGACGAGGTGATCGGCGAGTGCGGCATCGATGTCGTCGCCGCCGAGCGCGGTGTCGCCACCGGTGGCGATGACCTCGAAGACGCCTGCCGTCAGCCGCAGCAGCGAGACATCGAAGGTGCCGCCGCCGAGGTCGTAGACCGCGTAGATGCCCTCGCTCGCGTGGTCGAGGCCGTAGGCGATGGCGGCCGCCGTGGGCTCGCTGACGAGGCGCAGCACCTCGAGGCCGGCAAGCCGCGCGGCGTCCTTGGTCGCCTGGCGCTGCGCGTCGTCGAAATACGCCGGAACGGTGACGACGGCGCCGTCGAGCTCGGCGTCGAAGGTGTCCTCGGAACGCCGGCGCAGCGCCGCCAGGATCTCGGCAGAAATCTCGACCGGCGATCGCGGCCCGGCGGCCGTCTCGAGCATGACCATGCCCGAGGCGTCGGCGAGTCGATACGAGACCTCGCTGCCGGGCGCGAGATCGTCGCGTCCACGGCCCATCAGGCGCTTGACGGAGGCGACGGTGTTGCCCGGGTCGCTCACCAGGTGCGGCACCGCGTCGGTGCCGACCTGCGCCGCACCGTCGGCCCGGAAGCGCACGACGGACGGCACGATGACGCGGCCGTCCTCACCCGGCAGGCATTCGGCGACACCGTTGCGCACCGCGGCGACGAGCGAGTTGGTCGTGCCGAGGTCGATGCCGACGACGTGGCGCCGCGCGTGCGGCTCGGGCGACGCATCGGGCTCGGAGATCTGCAGCAGCGCCATCAGGCGCTGCCGGCGTCGTACAGCCGCTCTTCGACGTCGTCGGCGAAGCGATCGACGAACATCAGGGCGCGGACCTCGGCGGCGGCAGCGGCCGGGTCATGTTCGTCGTCGAGCGCCCGCTCGATCGCGGCGAGCCCCTCGTCGCGGCGCGCCCCGACATCGCCAGCCAGCACCACGAGCGCGGCGCGATCGCAGCCGGCGTCGTCGAGCGCCTCGCGCCAGCGCATCTGCTGTTCGAGGAACCGGGCCGGCATCGCCGTGTTCCGTTCGGGATCGACCGGCGTGCCGTAGAGGGCGCAGAGCAGCGTGGCACGGGCCAGCGGATCACCGAGGCGCGCATAGGCCTCGTTGATGCGCGCCGACCATTGCATCGCGACGCGCTGCGCCGATGCACCGGCCGTGGCGTGTCTATCCGGGTGCGCCTGGGCCTGCAAGGCACGCCGCGTCGCGGCGAGATCGGCGTCCCCCAGCGAGAAGCGACGCGGCAGTCCGAACAGCGAGAAGTCGTCGGCAGCGATGTCCATGAAAACGGAGGGCCCGCTGCGCGGGCCCGTGGCTGCCGCGCGCGCCGCCACTAGACGCGGAACGACTCGCCGCAGCCGCAGCGGTCTTTCTCGCGGGGGTTGCTGAACTTGAATCCCTCGTTGAGGCCTTCGCGGACGAAGTCGAGCTCGGTGCCGTCGATGTACGGCAAGCTCTTGGGGTCGACGATGACCTTCACGCCATGGTCCTCGAAGACGACGTCTTCGGGCGCGGACTGGTCTGCGTACTCGAGCTTGTAGGCGAGGCCCGAGCAGCCGGTCGTCTTCACGCCCAGGCGCACGCCGATGCCCTTGCCGCGCTTGCCGAGGTAGCGAGAGACGTGTTTCGCCGCCGATTCGGTGAGGGTGACCGCCACGTCAGGCCGCCTCGCGCTCCGACTCCGCGACCACCGCGCCGTGCCTGCTCTTGTAGTCGCTCACGGCGGCCTTGATCGCGTCCTCGGCGAGGATCGAGCAGTGGATCTTCACCGGCGGCAGCGCCAGCTCGCTGGCGATCTGTGCGTTCTTGATCGTCAGCGCGTCGTCGAGCGAGCGGCCCTTGACCCACTCGGTGACGAGCGAGCTGGAAGCTATCGCCGAGCCGCAGCCGTAGGTCTTGAAGCGCGCATCCTCGATCAGTCCGGTCTTCGGATTGACCTTGATCTGCAGCTTCATGACGTCGCCGCAGGCGGGGGCGCCGACCATGCCGGTGCCAACGGAGTCGTCGCCCTTGTCGAACGAGCCGACGTTGCGCGGATTTTCGTAATGTTCGATCACCTTCGGGCTGTATGCCATCTCTGTTCTCCTGGTTTCAGTGTGCCGCCCACTGGATGGAATCGAGGTCGATCCCCTCCTTGTACATGTCCCATAGGGGCGACAGGTCGCGCAGCTTGGCGACACGCTCTTTCAGCGTCGTCACCACGTAGTCGATCTCTTCTTCGGTCGTGAAGCGACCGATCGTCATGCGCAGGCTCGAATGCGCCAGTTCGTCGCTGCGGCCGAGCGCGCGCAGCACGTAGCTCGGCTCGAGGCTTGCCGACGTGCAGGCCGACCCCGACGACACCGCCATGCCCTTGACGCCCATGATCAGCGATTCGCCCTCGACGTAGTTGAACGAGATGTTGATGTTGTGCGGAACGCGCTGCGTCGGGTGGCCGTTGAGGAAGATCTGCTCGATGTCGGACAGGCCGTCGACCAACCGGCGATGCAGCGCGGCGACGCGGACGTTGTCGGCGCCCATCTCCTCCTTCGCCAGACGGTACGCCTCGCCCATGCCGACGATCTGGTGCGTCGGCAGGGTGCCGGAGCGCATGCCGCGTTCGTGACCACCGCCGTGCATCTGCGCCTCCAGCCGGACGCGCGGCTTGCGTCGGACGTAGAGCGCGCCGATGCCCTTGGGCCCGTAGGTCTTGTGCGCCGTCAGGCTCATCAGGTCGACCGGGAGCGTGCGCAGGTCGAGCGCGATCTTGCCCGTGGCCTGGGCGGCATCGACGTGGAAGACGATGCCGCGTTCCCGGCATATCGCGCCGATGGTCGCGATGTCCTGGATGACGCCGATCTCGTTGTTCACCGCCATCACCGAAGCGACGATGGTGTCGGGTCGAAGCGCCGCCTTGAACTGGTCGAGGTCGAGCAGGCCATCGGGCTGGACATCGAGGTAGGTCACCTCGAAGCCCTGACGCTCGAGCTCGCGCATCGTGTCGAGCACAGCCTTGTGCTCGGTCTTGACCGTGACGAGGTGCTTGCCCTTCGACTTGTAGAAGTGCGCGGCACCCTTGATCGCCAGGTTGTCGCTCTCGGTCGCGCCGGAAGGCCAGACGAGCTCCCGGGGGTCGGCGCCGATCAGCGCGGCGACGTCGCCGCGCGCCTTCTCGACCGCCGCTTCCGCCTCCCACCCCCACGCGTGGCTGCGCGACGCCGGATTGCCGAAGTGCTCGCGCAACCAGGGAATCATCGCGTCGACGACACGCTGGTCCACGGGGGTCGTCGCCCCGTAGTCGAGGTAGATGGGGAAATGCGGGGTCATGTCCACAGCTGGCAGGCTCCTGTTCGGCCCTTACTTCGCGTACGCCGCGCCTAGGGCGAAGACCGAATTTGGCGCAGTCACCTTGATCGGCTTGACGACGGGTTGGCTCGAGATGGCCCGCTTGACCGGGTGCTCCTCGATCGACACGCCCCTGGCGATCTGGTCCTCGACGAGCTTTTTCAGCGTCACCGAGTCGAGGAACTCGATCATCTTGGAGTTCAGGCTCGCCCACAGGTCGTGCGTCATGCAGCGGCCGGAATCGTCGCCTTGGCAGTTCTCCTTGCCGGCGCATCCGGTGGCGTCGATCGGCTCGTCGACGGCGACGATGATGTCGGCGACGGTGATCGCCTCCGACTTGCGGCCGAGGGAATAGCCGCCGCCCGGGCCGCGCGTGCTCTCGACGAGCTCGTGCCGGCGCAGCTTGCCGAACAGCTGCTCGAGGTACGACAGCGAGATCTGCTGGCGACCGCTGATCGCAGCGAGGGCGACCGGACCGGCGTTCTCACGCAGGGCGAGGTCGATCATCGCGGTGACGGCGAAACGGCCTTTGGTGGTCAGACGCATGAAAATTCTCCTGTACTCGGTGGTGATCGGTGCTTCCGGCGCGCTTGCCTGCAGGCAATAACCGAGCCTGCAGGTCACCTATTCCAATCCCGAGCAATTTGCTCAAGTATAGGAGAAGCCGACTAATTCGGTCGAGATCAGGGTCATTGGTTCCGGTTCAAGCAGCAGGCGGCGTGATGTCCGACCCCGCAGAGGCGCCGAACACCCGTTCGCGCAGTTCGGCCAGCTGGTCGCGCGTCCTCGCTGCCTGCTCGAACTCGAGGTTGCGCGCGTGCTCGAGCATCTGCTTCTCGAGCGCCTTGATCCGCTTGCCAAGGTCGCGCTCCGAAAGCGCCTCGCCCGGCGCGGCTGGCGCCGACGACTTGCGATCTTCCTTGGCCGACTTCTCGCTGTAGACGCCGTCGATCATCTCCCGCACCGCCTTGCTCACGCTCCTGGGCGTGATTCCCTCGGCGAGGTTGTGCGCGATCTGGCGGCTGCGGCGACGCTCGGTCTCGTCAATCGCGTTGCGCATCGAGTCGGTCATATGGTCGGCGTAGAGGATCGCCTTGCCGTCGACGTGGCGCGCCGCCCGGCCGATCGTCTGGATGAGGCTGCGTCCCGAGCGCAGGAACCCCTCCTTGTCGGCGTCCAGGATGGCGACGAGCGAAACCTCCGGGATGTCGAGGCCTTCGCGCAGGAGGTTGATGCCGACGATCACGTCGAACAGCCCGAGGCGCAGGTCGCGGATGATCTCGACGCGCTCGACGGTCTCGACGTCGCTGTGCAGGTAGCGCACCTTGACGCCGTTGTCGGTGAGGTAGTCGGTGAGCTGCTCGGCCATGCGCTTGGTCAGCGTCGTGATGAGCACCCGCTGGTCGACCTCGACCCGGGCGCGGATCTCCTGCAGCACGTCGTCGACCTGGGTCGATGCCGGCCGCACCTCGAGCAAGGGATCGATGAGCCCGGTCGGCCGGACGAGCTGCTCGACGACGTCGCTGGCGTGGTTGCGCTCATAGTCGGCCGGCGTCGCCGAGACGAACACGACCTGCCGCATCTTGGACTCGAACTCCTCGAACTTGAGCGGCCGGTTGTCGAGCGCCGAGGGCAGCCGGAAGCCGTACTCGACGAGCGTCGTCTTCCTGGCCCGGTCGCCGTTGTACATGCCGCCGAGCTGGCCGATCATGACGTGGCTCTCGTCGAGGAACATCAGCGCGTCCTTCGGCAGGTAGTCGACCATCGTCGCCGGCGGCGCGCCGGGCGGCGAACCCGAGAGGTGCCGTGTGTAGTTCTCGATGCCCTTGCAGTGGCCGATTTCCTGGAGCATCTCGAGGTCGAACCTCGTCCGCTGCTCCAGCCGCTGCGCCTCGACCAGCTTGCCGGACTTCACCAGCTCGTCGAGCCGCCAGCGCAGCTCCTCCTTGATCGTCTCGATCGCCTGCACGACGCGGCCGCGCGGCGTCACGTAGTGGTTGGCGGGATAGATGACGAAGCGCGGGATCTTCTGCCGGATGCGGCCGGTGAGCGGGTCGACCAACGTCAGCGACTCGAGCTCGTCGTCGAACAGCTCGAGGCGCACCGCGAGCTCGCTGTGCTCAGCGGGAAAGATGTCGATCGTGGCGCCGCGGACCCGGAAGGTGCCGCGCGAGACGTCGTTCTCGTTGCGCTTGTACTGCATGCGGATCAGGTGGGCGATGGCGTCGCGCTGGTTCAGCTTGTCGCCGGTGCGCACGATCATCCGCATCTCGGTGTAGTCCTCCGGCGCGCCAATGCCGTAGATGGCGCTGACCGACGCCACCACGATCACGTCGCGCCGCTCGAGCACGCTCTTGGTGGCCGAGAGCCGCATCTGCTCGATGTGCTCGTTGATCGCCGAATCCTTCTCGATGAAGAGGTCGCGCTGGGGGACGTAGGCCTCGGGCTGGTAGTAGTCGTAGTAGCTGACGAAATACTCGACCGCGTTCTTCGGAAAGAACTCGCGGAACTCGCTGTAGAGCTGGGCCGCCAGCGTCTTGTTCGGTGCGAAGACGATCGCCGGTCGGCCGAGACGGGCGATGACGTTGGCCATCGTGAAGGTCTTGCCCGAGCCGGTGACGCCCAGGAGCGTCTGGTACGCAAGGCCGCTTTCGATGCCGTCGACGAGCGCCTCGATCGCCTTGGGCTGGTCGCCGGCCGGCTGGTAGGGGCAGAACAGCTGGAACGGCGATCCCGGGAACGTGACGAACTCGCCCTGCGGCGCGTCCGGCTCGGCTTGCGCGGTGTCGACGAGAGCGGGCTTGGCGGGCATGACAGATAACATTGGGTGCATCGCGTCGGACGCAACCGGCTACGGTATCGCAGAAGGAATCACATGTCCTCGCTCTTCGCCGCCATCGAGATGGCGCCCCGCGACCCGATCCTGGGCCTGAACGAACAGTTCGCCGCCGATCCGAACCCGAACAAGGTCAACCTCGGCGTCGGCATCTACACCGATGCCGACGGCAAGCTCCCGCTGCTCGACTGCGTGCGCGCCGCCGAGAAGATGATGGCCGAGGCGCCCAAGCCGCGCGGCTATCTGCCGATCGATGGAATGGCCGCCTACGATCAGGCGACGCAGGCGCTCGTGATCGGCGACCACCCGGCCCGCGCCGAAGGCCGGGTCGCGACGGTGCAGGCGGTCGGCGGCACGGGCGCGCTCACCGTCGGCGCCGACCTGCTGCAGCGGATGGCGCCGGGCGCCACGGTGCTGATCAGCGACCCGAGCTGGGAGAACCACCGCGCCCTGTTCGAGGCCGCGGGCTTCACCGTCGACACATATCCCTACTACGACGCGGTCCGCCACGGCGTCGCCTTCGACGCGATGTTCGACTGCTTGTCGGCGGCGGCGCCGGGCACGGTCGTCGTGCTGCATGCGTGCTGCCACAACCCGACCGGCTGCGACCTCGATGCCGGACAGTGGAAACGAGTCGTCGCGGTGCTGGCCGAACGCAAGCTCGTGCCCTTCCTCGACATGGCCTATCAGGGCTTCGGCGACGGCCTCTTCGAAGACGGCCTCGCCGTTCGCCTCTGCCTCGACGCCGGCCTCGACTGCCTCGTCGCCACGAGCTTCTCGAAGAGCTTCTCGCTCTACGGCGAACGGGTCGGCGCCCTGTCGGTCGTCTGCGCGAGCGCCGAGGAGGCCAGGCGGGTGCTGAGCCAGCTCAAGCGGGTGATTCGCAGCAACTATTCCAACCCGCCGACGCACGGCGCCAGCATCGTCGCCCATGTGCTCTCGACGCCGTCGCTGCGGGCACAGTGGGAAGGGGAGCTCGCCGGCATGCGAGACCGCATCAAGGCGATGCGCGCCGAGTTACGGCGGCGCCTCGAAGCGGCCGCCGTCCCACTCGAGACGGCCTTCATCACGCGCCAGCGCGGCATGTTCAGCTACTCCGGCCTGAGCGCGGGGCAGATGCAGCGCCTGCGCAGCGAACACGGCATCTACGGCGTCGACTCCGGGCGCATCTGCGTCGCGGCGCTCAACGAGCAGAACATCGGCCCGGTCGTCGACGCGATCGGCGCGGTGGTGCGTGAAGAGGTCGCTGCATGATGCTCTACGAGTGGTACGAGGCGCAGCGGGCGCTGCTCAGCCCGTTTGCCGAGTTCGCGAGCGCCTCGTCGCGCCTCTACACGCACCCGCTGTCGCCGTTGGCGCACACGCCGCTGGCCACGCGCATGTCGGCCGGGCTGAAGGTGATGCACCGGCTCGCCAAGGACTACGAGAAGCCGCAGTTCAACATCCGCTCGATCGACATCGACGGCTCCGAGGTCGCGGTCCACGAGCAGGTCGCGATCGACAAGCCGTTCTGCCGGCTGCTGCGCTTCAAGCGCTTCACCGACGACTTGCCGACGCTGACGAAGATCAAGGCGCAGCCCAAGGTGCTGGTCGTCGCGCCGCTGTCGGGACACCATGCGACGCTGCTGCGCGACACCGTGCGTGCGCTGCTGGCAGATCACAAGGTGTTCGTCACCGACTGGTCCGACGCCCGCATGGTGCCCGTCGAGGCGGGCCCCTTCCACCTCGACGACTACGTCGACTACGTGCAGGAGTTCATCCGCTACATCGGGCCCGAGGTGAACGTGATCTCGGTCTGCCAGCCGACGGTTCCGGTGCTCGCCGCGATCTCGCTGATGGCCTCGGCCGGCGAGCCGACGCCTCGAACGATGGTGATGATGGGCGGGCCGATCGACGGGCGGAAGAGCCCGACGTCGGTCAACAACCTGGCGGTGAACAAGAGCCTGGCCTGGTTCGAGAACAACGTCATCTGCCGCGTGCCGGTGAACTATCCCGGCGCCGGACGCGCGGTGTACCCGGGCTTCCTGCAGCACGCCGGCTTCATGGCGATGAACCCCGACCGGCACCTGAAGTCGCACTACGACTTCTTCCTCGACCTGGTTCGGGGCGACGAGTCGCAGGCCGAGTTCCACCGCGAGTTCTACGACGAGTACAACGCCGTGCTCGATATGCCTGCCGAGTACTACCTCGACACGATCAAGACGGTCTTCCAGGACTTCGCGCTCGTCAATGGCACGTGGAAGGTGCACGGCAAGCTGGTGAAGCCGGCCGACATCACGGCCACCGCCCTGTTGACGATCGAGGGCGAGCTCGACGACATCTCGGGCGCCGGCCAGACCAAGGCCGCGCACACGCTGTGCACCGGCGTTCCGGCCGATCGCCAGTTGCACTACGAAGCCCGCGGCGCCGGCCACTACGGCATCTTCGCCGGCCGCCGCTGGCGGCAGCAGATCTACCCGCACGTCCGTGATTTCATCGCCCGATACGACGTCGCCGCCGACGGCAAGGCACTGCCCGCGCCGAAACGCGTGAGCCTGCGGCTGGCAGGCACCTCTGACGCCGACGCGTCGCCGCGCCGTCGCAAGGCACGGGCCGCGACGACCGCGGCGGTTCAGAAGGCCACGGCAAGGAACAAGGGCAAGGGCGAGGGCAGGTCGAGCGTCGGATCGAACGGCGCGGCACGCGGCAAGGGCACCGCGAAGACGCCCCCGAATGGTCGCGCCGGCCGACGCGCCGCCTGAGGTTCGCGCCGGCACGACGCTGTCGACGGCACTGCTCGACGCGCTGCCGCAGACGCAGTGCCGTCGCTGCGGCTACGCGGATTGCCGCGCCTACGCCGAGGCCATGGCGTCGGGCCGCGCCGACATCGACCGTTGCCCGCCCGGGGGCGCCGAGGGCATCGCCCGGCTCGCCGCCATCGTCGGCGTGGGTGTCAAGCTCCTCGACCCATCGTGCGGCCACGAGGCGCCGCGGCGCCTCGCCGTCATCGACGAGCCCGCCTGCATCGGCTGCGCGCGATGCCTGCCGGCGTGTCCGGTCGACGCCATCGTCGGTCGCTCGAAGCGCACCCATACCGTGATCGCCGCGTCGTGCACCGGCTGCGAGCTGTGCGTGCCGGCATGCCCCGTGGACTGCATCCGCCTCGTCGACGCGTCGGGCGCCGCGACCGGCTGGGCGGCATGGTCGCCGGAGCAGGCGATAACCGCACGCGTGCGGTACGCCGCGCACGGCGCACGCGTCGGTCGGAACGCGGCGCCGTCGCAGCAGGCCGGGACGAGCCCCGGCTGAGCGCGCGGCGATGGACGACGCCAGCATCCCTCCCTTCTTCGCGACCCTGCGCGCGGCCAACCCCGAGCCGGCGAGCGAGCTCGAATACGCCAGCGTCTTCGAACTGCTGGCCGCTGTGCTGCTGTCGGCACAGGCGACCGACCGCAGCGTCAACCTCGCGACCCGGGCGCTGTTCGCCCGTGCGCCGACGCCGAAGGCGATGCTCGACCTCGGCGCCGCCGCCATCGAGGACGCGATCCGCACCATCGGTCTCTATCGGAACAAGGCGCGCAACCTGCACGCGACCTGTCGCATCCTCGTCGAGGAGCACGGCGGCGAGGTACCGCGGTCACGCGAGGCGCTCGAAGCGCTCCCCGGCGTCGGCAGGAAGACCGCCAACGTCGTCCTCAACGTTGCCTTCGGCGAGCCGACCATCGCCGTCGACACGCACGTGTTCCGTGTCTCGAACCGGACCGGGCTCGCGCCGGGCGAGACGCCGATGGAAGTCGAGACCGGTCTGCTGCGGCGGGTGCCCGCCGAGTTCCTCGACGAGGCGCACCACTGGCTGATCCTGCATGGGCGCTACGTCTGCCTGGCGCGGCGACCGCTGTGCGAGGCGTGCGCGGTCGCTCGCTGGTGCGATGCGGCGCCGGGCCTGCTCGCCGCATTCGAGGCGCAGGCCGGCCGCTCAACGCGGCCGTGAAGCCTCGCGCACGGCGTCGAGTGCGCGGCAGATTGCAGCGACACCGTCGACGATGCGCGGCCCCTGGCGGCTGATCGCGTCGCCGTCGAGCAGGAAGAAGTTGCCGCCGCGGCTGGCGGCCATGCGCGGATGGCGGCGCCAGACGGCGAAGGCGGGCGCGTCCGCGGCGCGCCGCACCGGCACCTGCGCACCGCGTTCGTCGGCCGACAGCACGACCTCGGGATCGGACGCGACAACGGATTCGATCGAGACGTGCGGGACCACCTGATCGAGCGAGCCGAACACATTGCGTCCGCCGCAGGCGGCAATCGCGTCGTCGACGATCTGGCCGCCGCCGATCGTCATGAGAGGGCTGGACCACACCTGGTAGAAGACGCGCACGGGCGGCGCCGAGGCGTGCCGTCGACGCAACTCCTGCAGGCGGGCCCTGATCGCATCCGCGGCAGCGTCCGCGACCGCGCTCGTGCCGAGCAGCGCGCCGATTCGTCTGAGCGCGCGCGGCACGTCGTCGAGCCTGCGCGGCTCGATCGAGAACGTGGCGATGCCGAGCGCGGCGAGTTGCTCGACCTCGCGACCCGTGTTCCCGCCGCGCCAGACGAGCACCAGATCGGGCCTCAGCACGACGAGGCGCTCGATGTCGATCCGCGACAGCTCGCCGATCCTCGGCAATTCACGCACGGCCGGCGGGTAGTCGCTCGCGCCGTCGACGGCGACGACGCGGCCGGCGCCGCCGGCCGCGAACACGAGCTCGGTCAGGCTCGGCGCGAGCGTGACCACGCGCCTTGCCGGATGCTCCAGCCGCAGCGTCCGGCCGGCGTCGTCGACGGCGACGATGGTCGCGGTTGCGCTGGTCGTCGTCAGCGCCAGGAGCGATGCGGCCAGGCCGGACAGCGCACGAAGCGACAGCACGCCGGCGAGCCTCACGCCGTCCTCGACAGCATGAAGTGCCGGGCGCCGTCGGCGTCGATCGCCCGGATCGGCGTTGCGAAGACGTCGCTCAGGCGCTGCGAGGTGAGCATCTCGGCGCGCGGGCCGGCGGCGGCGCCGCCACGACCGTCGAGCACGATGGCGTGGCTGCAGGCGTCCCATGCCAGGTCGAGATCGTGCCCCGTCACGAGCACCGAACCGCCGGCGCGTGCATGCGCGTCGAGGATGCCGAGCAGGCGCAGGCGATGCGCCGGGTCGAGGTGCGACGCCGGCTCGTCGAGCAGGAGCAGCGGAGCGCCCTGCGCCAGCGTCGTCGCGAGCGCGAGACGTTGCCGCTCGCCGGCGCTGAGCGTCGCCACGTCGGCCGACGCGAGCGTCGCGAGGTCGGCGCGGTCGAGCAGGCTGCGCACCGTCGCATCGTGTTGCGCGGCTCGCCGGGCGAACGCCGCGAACGGCCGATGGCCGCGGTCGAACGCGAGCGACGCGGTCTCGGCGACGGTGGCCGGAAACGGATCGAGCCAGACCGTCGGGCACCAGGCGCGCCGGTCGGCGAGCGCATCGGCCGACCACGCGGCGAGCGGCTTGCCGTCGAACCGGACTTCGCCGACATCGGTCGACATGAGGCCGGCGATGGCCGCCAGCAGCGACGACTTGCCCGACCCGTTCGGGCCGACGACGGACCAGCGTTCGCCGGGGGCCACCACCAGGTCGAGGGCATCGAACAGGACGCGACCGCGCGGCGTACCGCCGGCGCGCAGGCCGAGGCCGTGCAGCGTCAGTCGCGTCGTCGACCGAAGGTCGTTCAACGCCGTTCTCGTCGCGGCGCCCGCAGCAGCAGCGCGATGAAGGCCGGAACGCCGACCGCCGCCGAGACGACGCCGACCGGCAGCTGCAAAGGCGCCGCCACGGTGCGCGCGAGCGCATCGGCGACGACGAGGAAGGCGCCGCCCGCCAGCGCTGCTGACGGCAACAGCACCGCGCCCGCGCGCGCGCCGAGCCGCCGCAGCACGTGCGGCACGACGAGGCCGACGAAGCCGACTGCGCCGGCCAGCGCGACGGCACCGCCGGTGGCGACCGCCGCGGCGACGATCGCCTGCGCCCGCCGCCGCGCCACCGGCACGCCGAGCGTCGAGGCCCAGGCGTCGCCGCGCGCCATCAGGTCGAGGTCACGCGCCGCCGGCCAGCCGATCGCGAGGGCGACCACGAGCGCCGTCCAGCCGATCTCCGGGTGGGTCGCGCCGGACAGGTCGCCGAGCAGCCAGAACACCATGCCGCGCAACTGACCGTCGTCGGCCAGCGACAGCACGAGCGAGACGACCGCCGAGCAACCGGCGCCGATCATCACGCCGACGAGCAGCACCAGCATCGGCGCATCGGGCGCGTCGATGCGGGCGCCGGTCGAGAGGCGCCGGCCGAGCAGCGCGAACAGCAGCGCCATCGCCGAGAAGGCGCCGGCCGCAGCAGCGCCGGCGAGCGCCCATGCGCCGATCGCCGCGCCGCCGGCAAGCAGCGCCAGCAGCGCGCCGACCGAGGCGCCTCCGGCGACGCCGAGCACATAGGGGTCGGCGAGGGCGTTGCGCGTCAGCGCCTGCATCAGCGTCCCCGCCACCGCGAGCGAGGCGCCGGCGGCGAAGCCGGCGAACATCCGCGGCACCCGAACCCGCCACAGGATGTCCGAGTCGGCCAGCCCGAAGCCGCTCGAACCCGAGAGAACACCCACCGTGCACGCCGCGAGTGCCGCGACGGCCGCGATGGCGAGGATGCGCAGCGGGGTACTCATGAGCCCGATCGGACCTGGCCGCGCGTTGCGCAGCGTCAGATGCCGGCGCTGTCGAAGCGCACGCCGATCCACGCCTGCCGGCCGAGCCCCTGGTAGTCGCGCAGCGGCTCGACGCGGTGGTCGAGCGCGTTGAGGAGCTTCGCTTCGAGCTTCCAGCTCGGCGCGAACCGCCACGCCGCGCGCAGGTCGACGACGCCGTAGCCGCCGAGGGTCACGCCCGCATCGGGCCGCGAGCCGACGACCAGCAGCGACGCGCCGAGTTCGTAGGCACCGACCGTGTAGCCGGCCGCGAGCCGCTCCTGGTGCGCGGCCCGGCGCGCCAGGCGGACGCCGGTGTCGGCGTCGACGGCATGGAGCAGGTCGACGTTCGCGCGCAAGTCGAGGCCGCCGAAGCGGGCGCCGGCCGCGAGCGTCGCGCCCTGCAGCCGCGCCCGGCCGACGTTGCCGGCACAGCCGAAGTCGAAGGCGGGATCGGCGGGGCAGGAGGTCCGGTCGGGCTGGTAGGCGATGAGGTCGGTGACGTCGTTGCGCCACAGCGTCGCCGATGCGTTCGCCGACGTTCCCGTCCACGCCACGCCGATCTCGGCGCTGCGCCCCTTCTCCGGCTGCACCGTCGAGACGCCGTAGCCAGGGTAGTAGAGGTCGTTGAAGGTCGGCGCCCGGAAGGTGCGACCGACGAGCGCACGAACCTTCAGCTCCGGGGTGAAGTTCCAGGCGTAGCCGAGCCGACCGGTGGTGACGCCTCCGTAGGCCGAGTTGTCGTCGCGGCGCAGATCCGCCTGCAGGCTGCTCGACGCGATCCGGCCGGAATAGCCGACCAGCAGCGCCTGGTTGCGCCGCGAGCGCTCATCGACATAGACGTCGCCGCCGACCCGTTCGCGGAGGTATTCGTAGGCGACCACGATCTGCTGCTCGCCGCCGACGCGCAGCGCCTGCTGCCACGTCGCCTGGTCGCGGCGGGTGACGAAGCGGCTCGTCGTGTCGCCGCCGCTGGTCGAGTCGTTGCGGTAGTTCGCGGCCTGCAACGTGGTCGTCCACCACGGCGCGACAGTGCCGCGGTAGTCGGCGGAGACGATGCGCTGCGACAGGCGGTTGATGAAGTCCGGGCTGGCGTCGGGCGAGAAGTCGGGTGGCGGGTACTCGGCCGAGTCGTAGCGTGCGCGCAGCCGGCTCTCCGAGACGTTCGCGCCGATCCGGTGGCCGGTGGCGGGCATCCAGCCGAGTCGGGCGCTGCCAGCGGTGCGCGAGTAGCCGTCGTCGTCCGGGTTGTAGTTGCCGTAGAGGTCGCCGGGCCGTATCGCCGAGACGCCGCGACCCGACTCGCGACCGAGCGAGGCGGCGTAGTCGAAGGCACCGGCGGCGCCGCTCACCGACACGTCGCCCTGTCGCGACCGGTAGCCACCGATGGCGCCGCCTGCGGTGACACGCGGCGGCCCCTCGCCGCGCCGCGTGAAGATCTGCACCACGCCGCCGACGCCGTCGGCGCCGTACAGGCTGGACCCTGGCCCGCGCAGCACCTCGACGCGGTCGATCTGCGACAGCGCGAGGCCCTCGAGTTCGGCCTGCCCGAGCGATGCCGAGCCGATGCGGACACCGTCGACGAGCACGACGGTGCTGTTGGTGCTAGCGCCGCGGATGAAATAGCCGGTCGAATGACCCGGCCCACCGCTGCGCACGAGCTGCAGGCCGGCCTCGCGGCGCAGCAGCTCCTCGACCGAATCGGCGGTCGAGCGCCGGATCGTGGCGGAGTCGATGACGACGACGTCGGCCGTGCTGCGGCTTTCGGGCTCGGCTTCGCGCGTGCCGACGACGACGACCGGCGCGAGCCGTTCCTGGGCAATGACCTGTTGCGACGACCAGGAGAGAAGCAGCGCGCACGCTGCGGCGAACGATGCGGGAGCACGCGTGGCGGCGCGACCCGATGTGGACCTTTGGAACATGGTGATGGAAGCCAGGACGAAAGCACGCTCCCCGCTTCCCCGCGGTCGCATGCGGCACGGGCACGGCCAAGGCCATGCCCACTCGTTGGCCGGTATCCGGGCTGACGGAGCGACCCCGGCGACCTTCCCGCAGACTTGCGTCTCCAGTGGCCTGTGCGCCGTGGCTGACGCGCCCGTGACCGGGCGAGTCGTCCGCCTTACCGTTGCGGGGGCAGCGCGGTTTGCGATCGGCTCGTGGTGATGGCCACCGCGGCTTCTCGACTCGCTTCCCGTTTAACCGTGAAGGCATGAACACCTTCACGAGCACCAACGGCGTGCATTCTAGGCAGCGTCCGGGCAACGATCGCGCGATGCCACAATTCCGCTCGCTTCCCTCCAGCTGAAGGCGCCATGTCGAGGATCCAAGAGCTCGCCGACCGGGTCGAACGCCTCCTGCTGCGGCACGAGGAAGTGCAGCGCACCAACGCCCTGCTCCACCAGGAGTTGTCGGCCACCACGACCGAACGGGACAACCTGCGCTCGCGCCTGTCTGCAGCGCGCAGCCGCATCGACGTCCTGCTCGACCGGCTGCCGAAGGAAAGCGGGCCGGCGGCGCCCGACGGTGCCACCAGCCCGGTCGACGCGTCGAGCGCCGACGGCGCGGCGCAGGGGCGAGCCGGATGAAGCAGGTCGAGGTGACGATCCTCGGCCAGAGCTACCTGCTCGGCTGCCCCGACGGTGGCGAGTCCGCCCTGCTAGAAGCGGTCGCGGCGGTCGACCGCGAAATGAGCAGCATCCGTGACAGCGGCAAGGTCAAGGCACGCGAGCGGATCGCCGTGCTTGCTGCGCTCAACCTCGCGTTCGCCCTCGCAGAGCGCGGCACGGCGCCCGCGGCGACCAGCCGCGACGGAGCGGATCGCCGGGCCGATGCGCCGAACAGCGTCGACATCGACAGCCTGATCGACCGGCTCGACGCGACATTGGGCGCAGACGGACGACTGCTGTAAACGTAGAATGGAACTGTCCGACGCGTTCGCGTGAACTCTATATTTCCTTGAACCGATGCTCGCAAGAGCAAGGGCTTGGAACATCGCCCGGCTGGCGTGATCGTCTCGCGTCAGATGAACCCGATGCCGGGCTGACCTCGCCCACCTGAACTGCCTGGGTTCAGGAATGCGGTTCACGGTCCGCGCCGGACACCTAACACCTTCCTCTCCCCGGGCCGATCGATGCGCTACTGGTTGATGAAGAGCGAGCCGAGCGACGTCTCGGTCGACGACGTCGCGGCGATGCCGAAGCAGACCGTGCCCTGGTACGGCGTCCGCAACTTCCAGGCGCGCAACTTCATGTCCGACGAGATGAGCGTCGGCGACGGCGTCCTCTTCTACCACTCGTCGTGCCCCGAACCCGGCGTCGTCGGCATCGCCGAGGTGGCGTCCGGGGCCTACCCCGATGCCACGCAGTTCGACCCGAAGAGCCCTTACCACGACGAAAAGTCGCGGCCCGACAAGCCGAAGTGGAAAAACGTCGACGTCAAGCTCGTGAGGAAGACGCCGTTGCTCTCGCTCGCCGACATGCGCGCCGACCCGAAGCTCGTCGGCATGGTCGTTCTCAAGCGTGGCAACCGGCTGTCGATCACCCCGGTGACGGCGGCCGAATGGAAGCACATCACGACGCAGCTGGAGCGCGAACCCGCATGAAGCAGCACCTCGACAAGCTCAACCGCCTCGCCGAATCGCACGGTCGGCTCGAACCCGGCAAGGGGATGGTCTCGGGCGTCGCCGCGCTGTGCCTGTCGATGCTGTGCCTGCTGGGCGTGCTCGCCTTCCATTTCCCGGAGTACCTGACGACGCCGCAATTGCGCCAGTCCTACAGCGTCGACGTGATGCGGCTGCTGCTGTTCTGGTCGCTGGTGCTGTCGGGCGCGATTGCGCTGTTCAACGTCGTGATGAGCCGGGCCCGCTGGCTGGCGTTCGCGTCGTTCGTGATGATCGGCATCTCGCTTGCGCTGGGCGGCGACAAGGTGCCGGTCAACGACTTCGCCGACAACACGCCCTACATCGGCCTCGACTGGTTCATTCTCGACCTGCTCGGCTCGACGCTGATCTTCGTCTTCATCGAGAAGCTGTTCGCCCTGCGCAAGGACCAGCCGGTCTTCCGTGCCGAGTGGCAGACCGACTTCCACCACTTCATCGTCAACCACATGATCGTCGGCTTCGTCCTGCTGGCGACCAACCTGCTGGTGCACAAGCTGTTCGGCTGGGCCGCCAAGGACGGCGTGCGCGCCTGGGTGCAGGACCTGCCCTATCCGATCGCCCTGTTCCTCATCGTCCTCGTCGCCGACCTGGTGCAGTACTGGACGCACCGCGCCTACCACGAGGTGCCCGTGCTCTGGCGGTTGCACGCGGTGCATCACAGTGTGAAGAGCATGGACTGGCTGGCCGGCTCTCGCCAGCACGTGCTCGAGCTGCTCATCACCCGAACGCTGGTGCTGGCGCCGATCTTCGTGCTCGGCTTCTCCAAGGAAGTGATCGACACCTACATCGTCATCGTCGGCTTCCAGGCGGTGTTCAACCACGCCAACGTGAGCGTGCGGCTCGGGCCGCTGCGCTACGTGATCGTCACGCCGAACTTCCACCACTGGCACCACTCGGCCGACACCGAAGGCATCGACCGCAACTACGCGGCGCACTTCGCCTTCATCGACTACGCATTCGGCACCGCGCACAAGGCCGACCGGGCGTGGCCGGACGGCTACGGCGTGGTCGGCGACTACGTGCCGAACGGCTTCTTCAAGCAGCTCGCGTTCCCGTTCCGCTGGAAGCCGGACTGACCCGCGTCGACGTCGCGATCGTCGGCGCCGGGGCCGCCGGGCTGCATGCGGCGGCGGCCATCGGTCGGGGCGGTCGCAGCGTCCTTGTCGTCGACCACGCATCGACCGTCGCGGAGAAGATCCGCATCTCCGGTGGCGGCCGCTGCAACTTCACCAACCTCGGCACGGGCCCGGAGCACTTCGTCTCCGACAACCCCGACTACTGCCGGTCCGCGCTGGCCCGCTACACGCCGCGAGACTTCATCGACCTCGTCGAATCGCACGGCATCGCCTGGCACGAGAAGCACAAGGGCCAGCTCTTCTGCGACGGCTCGTCGCGGCAGATCGTCGACATGCTGCTCGCCGAGTGCGCCGATGCCGGGGTCGCGCGGTGGCAGCCCTGCGCGGTGCGCGCGGTCGAGCATCGCGACGGACGGTTCCGGCTCGGCACCGATCGCGGCGACGTGATCGCGGCGCGGCTCGTGGTGGCGACGGGCGGCCTGTCGATCCCGAAGATCGGCGCCACCGACTTCGCCTACCGCATCGCCCGCCAGTTCGGCCATCGCGTCGTCGAGCCGCGGCCGGCGCTCGTGCCGTTCGAGATCGCGTCGCCGGCGTGGTCGCGGTTCGCGGCGCTCGCCGGCGTGTCGCTGCCCGTGCGGATCGAAGCCGGCAGCGGCGCCGCTCGCTGCACCTTCGACGAGGACCTTCTCTTCACGCATCGCGGCCTGAGCGGCCCGGCGGCGCTGCAGGCCTCGACCTACTGGCGGCCAGGCGAGGCCTTGCGCATCGACCTCACGCCCGCGTCCGATCCGGCGGCAGCACTGCGCGACGCCAAGCGAGAGCCGCGCCGGCGCCTCTCGGCGGTGCTGTCCGAGTTGCTGCCGCGACGCCTCGCCGACGCGTGGGTCGACGCGGACGACGCGGCACGACCGGTCGCCGAGCGCCGCGACCGGGATCTGGCCGAGCTCGCGCAGGCGCTTGGCGCGTGGCGCGTCGAGCCGACCGGCACCGAGGGGTTTCGCAAGGCCGAGGTCACCGTCGGCGGCGTCGACACGCGTGAGCTCGACTCGAAAAGCGGCGAGAGCCGGCGACTGCCGGGGCTGCATGTCATCGGCGAGGCGGTCGACGTGACGGGCTGGCTGGGCGGCTACAACTTCCAGTGGGCCTGGGCGAGCGCGGCGGCGAGCGCGGCGGCGTGCATCGCCGAGCCCGCCTGAGGCGCTCCCCCGAAGGCCCGTTGCGCCGGGCCGTTCATTCGCGGAACATCGCCCTTCCCGCAGAAATGGAGACCGAACCATGCCGGCGCAACCCTGGGCAAGCGATTTCGACAAACTCAAGCGAGACCTGACGCAGCGGCTCGACCGGCTCGACACGGCGACACAGCAGACCGCCAGGAGCAGCAGCGGCGGTGACCCCACACGCAAGATCCAGGAACTCGAACGCATGGTCACCGAACTCGAGCGCAAGATCGCCGACTTCGACCGGCGGCTCGTGAGCGACATCCAGGCGATCAACCGCACGTTCACCAGCGCCCATACCTCCGACCAGCGCATCACCGGCCGGCTCGACGCGGTGGAACGCCGCGTGCAGACGACGATCGACGAAACGAACCGCACCTTCACCAGCGCGCACAGCGCCGACGAGCGGTTCACCACCCGCCTCGACGCCCTCGATCGGCGCCTGACGACAGCGGAGCGCACCGCGTCTCGGCGCTGACCGCGCAGGCCGTCTTGCCGGCTCGCGCGTGTGCGGTCTATAATTCTCGTTTGACTGAACTTCTGCCAGCTACATGACCACGATCCGCGTCAAGGAAAACGAACCGTTCGACGTCGCGCTCCGCCGCTTCAAGCGCACCATCGAAAAGCTCGGCCTCCTGACCGATCTGCGCGCGCGAGAGTTCTACGAGAAGCCCACCGCCGAGCGCAAGCGCAAGAAGGCCGCGGCCGTCAAGCGCCACTTCAAGCGCGTTCGCAGCATGCAGCTGCCGAAAAAGCTCTTCTGAGCACATAGGCTGGTCGGCGCTTCGCCGACTCCTCCGAGCCCGCCGCTGGCGGGCTTTTTGTTGCACAGTCCGACCCATGACGCTCAAGGAACGCATCACCGACGACATGAAGGCCGCGATGCGCGCGAAGGATGCGCCGCGGCTGCTCACGATACGGGGCCTGCTCGCCGCGATGAAGCAACGCGAGGTCGACGAGCGCATCGAGCTCGACGACGCCGCAGTGGTCGCGATCGTCGACAAGCTCGTCAAGCAGCGCAAGGACTCGATCGTGCAGTTCACCGCCGGCGCGAGATCCGACCTGGCCGAGAAGGAACAGGCCGAGCTCGCGCTGCTCGAGGCTTACCTGCCGGCGCGTCTGGGCGCGGCCGATATCCGCACCGAAGTCGACCGCATCGTCGCCGACATCGGCGCGACCGGCCCTTCGGACATGGGCAAGGTGATGGCCGCGGCGCGGGCCGCTTTCGCAGGCAAGGCCGACATGGCCCTCGTGTCCGCCGCCGTGAAGGCCGCGCTCGCCCACTGAACAGGAGCCTCCCGTGAGCTTCCCGCACCAGCGCCTCGACGCCGACCTCGCCGTCGCCCCGCAACTCTCGCCCGACGCGATGGCCGACGTCGCGGCCGCCGGCTTTCGCAGCGTGATCAACAACCGCCCCGACTTCGAGGCCGGTCCCGACCAGCCGACGAGCGCGAGCATCGAGGAGGCGGCCGCGGCAGCAGGGCTCGCCTACGCGCACCAGCCGGTCCTCTCGGGCGTGCAGACGGCCGACGAGTACGCCCGCTTCGGGGCGCTGCTGGAGTCGCTCCCCAAACCGGTGCTCGCCTTCTGCCGCAGCGGCACGCGCTGCGGCAACCTCTGGCGCGGCAGCCGCGGCGTCTAGGCCTGCGTCCTAGCGCAAACACGCACGTCGGGACGCCGGTGCGTCCCTAGAATCGCCCCGCCTCGAACGGGTCGCGACTGCGGCGCGACATCACCGAGTTTCACGGAGCGTCCCCTTGTCGGCCCTGCTGTCGCTGTCACGATTCATCGACCGGATCAACGAATGGGTCGGCCGTTGGGTCTCCTGGCTGGTCCTCGTCGCGGTTCTCATCAGCGCCGGCAACGCGATCGTGCGCAAGGCGTTCGACCAGAGCTCCAACGGCCTGCTCGAGATCCAGTGGTACCTGTTCGCCGCCGTGTTCCTGCTGGCCGCGGGCTACACGCTGCTGCGCCAGGAGCACGTCAAGATCGACGTCGTCACCGGGCGCTTCAGCAAGCGCACCCAGATCTGGATCGACATCTTCGGGCTGTGCCTGTTCCTGCTGCCCTTCGTCGTCGTCGTCGTCGACCTCTCCTTGCCGCTGGTCATACGTGCCTATCGGATGCACGAGATGTCGAACAACGCCGGCGGCCTGGTCCGATGGCCGGTGTTCGCCCTGCTGCCGGCCGGCTTCATGCTGCTCGGCCTGCAGGCGATCTCCGAGCTGATCAAGCGCATCGCCTTCCTGCGCGGCCTGATCCCCGACCCGACGGGCCGCCACGTCGCCAAGAGCGCCGAGCAGGAACTGGCGGAGTTCATCGCCCAGGAACGCGGCATCGGTGACGGCTCGCCCGCGGCCCGCGAGACGCGCGCACGATGATGCATTTCATCGCCTCGAACATGGCGCCGATCATGTTCGGCAGCCTGATCGTCTTCCTGCTGATCGGCTATCCGGTCGCCTTCTCGCTGGCAGCGTGCGGGCTGTTCTTCGGCTTCGTCGGCGTCGAGATGGGCATCATGCCCGAGGCGCTGATGCAAGCCCTGCCGCTGCGCATCTTCGGGATCATGCAGAACGACACGCTGCTGGCGATCCCGTTCTTCACCTTCATGGGGCTGATCCTCGAGCGCTCGGGAATGGCCGAGGACCTGCTCGACACGATCGGACAGCTGTTCGGGCCGGTGCGCGGCGGCCTCGGCTACGCCGCCATCCTCGTCGGCGCGATGCTCGCGGCGACCACCGGCGTCGTCGCCGCATCGGTGATCTCGATGGGCCTGATCTCGCTGCCGATCATGCTGCGCTACGGCTACGACCGGCGCGTCGCCACCGGCGTGATCGCGGCATCGGGCACGCTGGCCCAGATCATCCCGCCGTCGCTGGTGCTGATCGTGCTCGCCGACCAGCTGGGAAAGAGCGTTGGCGACTTCTACAAGGGCGCCTTCATCCCCGGCTTCATCCTGACCGCTGCCTACCTGGGCTACGTGACCATCCTGACCCTCTTCAAGCCGTCGGCCGCGCCGGCGCTGCCGAAGGAAGCGCGGACGATCCGGGAAGACGACGGCTCGCCCGGCCTGCGCTCGCTCGGCGTCCTCACCGTGATTGCCGTCTCCGCCGCGGTGGCGTTCGCGAAGTGGCGGCCGCAGGCCACACCGACCGACGAGCTGATCGTCACCGCGATGTGCGTCGGCGTCGGCGTCGCATTCGTCCTGTCGGTGCTCAACCGCGCATTCAAGCTGAAGCTGCTGTCGCGGATGGCCGAGCGCGTCACCTTCGTGCTGATCCCGCCGCTGGCGCTGATCTTCCTCGTCCTCGGGACGATCTTCCTCGGCGTCGCGACGCCCACCGAAGGCGGCGCCATGGGCTCGGTCGGCGCGCTGGCGATGGCGGTCGGGCGCCGCCGCCTGAGCTGGCGGTTGCTGCGCCAGGCGATGGACAGCACGACCAAGCTGTCGTCGTTCGTGCTGATGATCCTGGTCGGCTCGACCACCTTCAGCCTGTCGTTCCAGGCGGTCGACGGCGCGATCTGGGTCGAGCACCTGCTCACCGGGCTGCCGGGTGGGCAACTGGGCTTCCTGATCGTCGTCAACCTCCTCATCTTCATCCTCGCCTTCTTCCTCGACTTCTTCGAGCTGGCGTTCATCATCGTGCCGCTGGTCGGGCCGGTGGCGGCCAAGCTCGGCATCGATCTCACCTGGTTCGGCGTGCTGCTGGCGATCAACATGCAGACCTCGTTCATGCACCCGCCGTTCGGTTTCGCGCTGTTCTACCTGCGCAGCGTCGCACCGATCGAGGACTACGACGACAAGGTCACCGGCAAGCGCATCCGCAAGGTCACCACCGGCGACATCTACCGCGGTGCCATCCCGTTTGTCGTCATCCAGGTCGTGATGGTCGCGGTGGTCATCTTCTTCCCGGGCATCGTCACGGGCCATCTCGACAAGCCGCTCAACATCGACGTCGACAAGGCGTTCCAGGAGCTGCGCAAGGACTCCCGCGAGGACTCGAAGAACCCCTACCTGAATCCACCGCCAGCCGCCGAGGCGCCGGCCTCCAGCGGAGCGCCGTCGGGAGACGCAAACGCCGACCCGATGCAGGCCCTGATCGAATCGATGAAGCGCAACCAGCCGAAGAAGCCCTGAGGCAGACGCAGCGATTCGAGGACGCAAAAAAGCCCCGCATCGCGGGGCTTTTTCTTCACGCCGGCAAGCTCAGAGCTTCTGCGCCTGCATGAAGTCGTCGAAGCCGGCTTCGGTGAAGCGGAACCAGAGGTTCGCGTCCCGGCGGAACGTCGCGTAGTCGGCGTAGATCTTCTTCCACGACGCGTTCGAACTGCCCATGTCGTTGTAGAGGTCGATCGCCTCCTTGAAGGCCGCGTCCATCATGTCGCGCGGGAAGCGGAACAGCTTGGTGCCGTTGCCGACGAGCGTCTTCAGCGCACCGGGGTTGCGCGCGTCGTACTTGGCCTGCATGTCGACGTGCGCGTAGGCGGCCGCGCACTCGACGATCGTCTTGTACTCGGCGCTCAACCCCTCGTACGCCTTCGTGTTGATGAAGATGTCGAGCTGCGGGCCGCCTTCCCACCAGCCCGGATAGGCGTAGTTGGGTGCGACCTTGTACAGCCCGAGCTTGAGGTCGTCGTACGGGCCGACCCACTCGGCCGCATCGATGGTGCCCTTCTCGAGCGCCTGGTAGATCTCGCCACCCGGAATGTTCTGCGGCACGCCGCCGATCCGCTCGAAGACCTTGCCGCCGAAGCCGCCGATCCGGAACTTCAGGCCCTTCACGTCGGCGATCGACTTGATCTCCTTGCGGAAGAAGCCGCCCATCTGCGCGCCGGTGTTGCCGCCGGGGAAGTTGATGATGTTGTACTTGGCGTAGAACTCGCGCATCAGCTTCAGCCCGTTGCCCTCGTACATCCACGCCGTCATCTGGCGCGAGTTGAGGCCGAAGGGGATCGCGCAGCCGAGCGCGAAGACCGGGTCCTTGCCGAAGAAGTAGTAGGGAGCCGTGTGCGCCACCTCGACGGTGGCGTTCTGCACGCCGTCGACGACGCCGAACGCCGGCATCAGCTCGCCGCCGGCGTGGGTCGAGATCTGGAACTTGCCGCCGGTCATGTCGCTGACCTTCTTGGCGAACACCTCGGCGGCGCCGAAGATCGTGTCGAGCGACCTCGGGAAGCTGGATGCCAGCCGCCAGCGGATGTTGGCCTGCGCGTGGACGATGGCAGGAGCCGCCCCGGCGGCGATGACGCCGGCGATGCCGGTCTTGCGAATGAATGAGCGACGCTCCATGTAACCAGTCTCCTTGAATCAGACAAAAGTCGAACCCGGAGATTCTAGGAATCGGCGGGCGGGCGACCCAAGGGGAGTTACCCGCGCGTAAGCGGCGCCGTACAAGGGGGGCCCGCGCCGCGTCAGGCGCCCGCGACCTTCATCCGCTCGACGAGAACCGATCCGATCGTCTTGCTGCCCATCGTGTAGGCATCGGCACCGACGGCGACGATCCCGGCGAACATGTCGCGCAAATTGCCCGCGATCGTGATCTCGTGGACGGGATGCACGATCCGCCCGTTCTCGACCCAGAAGCCCGCAGCGCCGCGTGAATAGTCGCCGTTGACGGGGTTGACGCCCTGCCCCATGAGCTCGATGGCGAACAGGCCCCGACCGAGCTTGCGCAGCATGGCGTCGAGGTCGTCGCCAGGGTCGGTGCGCCGCGAGCGCAGGACGAGGTTGTGCGAACCGCCGGCATGACCCGTCGTCTTCAGTCCGAGCTTGCGCGCCGAATAGGTCGACAGGAAATAGCCCTGGACGCGGCCGCCCGAGACGACCTCGCGCGGCCGGGTCAGCACGCCTTCGTCGTCGAACGGTGCGCTGCCCTTGCCGCGCGGCACGTGCGGATCCTCGTGGACATCGACGTGGTCGGGAAAGACCTCGGTGCCGATGCTGTCCGTGAGGAACGTCGCCTTGCGATACAGCGCGCCGCCGCTCGTCGCCTGGACATAGGCGCCCAGCAGGCCCGCGGCCAGCGACGATTCGAACAGCACCGGCACCTCGCAGGTGCGGATCTTCCTCGCGCCGAGCCGCGACAACGCGCGCTCTGCAGCGTAGCGGCCGACGACCGCCGGCGAGGCGAGCTCGTCGGGCGAGCGCATCGACGTGTACCACGCGTCGCGCTGCATCGGCGCGTTGCGTCGGCCGGGTATCGAGGCGATGGGCGCGACCGAGACGGAATGTCGCGAGCTCGCGTAGCCGCCGGAGAAGCCGCGCGTGTTGCCGGCATGGAAGTGCGACTGCTGCGCCGAGACGCCGGCGCCTTCCGAGTTGGTGATGCGGCGATCGGTGTCGAGCGCGGCAGCCTCGCACTCGGTGGCGATCGCGATCGCACGCTCGGCATCGACGTCCCACGGGTGGCAGAGATCGAGGTCGCGCGCAGCGGCGTCGACGCCGGCGATCGTGTCGTCATCCGGCAGGCCCGCGGCGGCGTCCTCGGCGGTGAACCGTGCGATGTCCCAGGCGGCTCGAACGGTCTCGCGGATCGCCGCCGGCGAGAAATCGGAACTGCTGGCGTGGCCGCGTCGCTGCCCGGCGTAGACCGTGACGACGATCGACTTGTCCCGGTTGCGCTCGACGTTCTCGGTCTCGCCCTTGCGCACCGACACCGAGAGACCCACGCCCTCGGAGACCTCGGCCACGGCATCGCTCGCGCCGAGCGACCTCGCGTGAGCGAGCGCGTCGTCGACAAGGGATCGGAATTGCTCGCGCGTGTAGGCGAACGCGGCGGGAGGTCGGACAGTCGGGGTCAAGGCGACGGCTATCATAGCCACGCGCTCGCGACCCACGACCCAGGTGCGTCTGGCGCGATGCCTCCGTGCATGCAAGTCGACGACATCTCACCGCCGAGCAAGACCCAGAGGAAGCGCGATTCGCATGCGCTTCAGGCGCTCGGCGAATCCCTGCTGGAGCTGCCCGATGCCCGCCTCGACGGCCTCGGCCTGCCCGAGCTGCTCGTCGACGCATTGCGCGAAACGCGTCGCATCACCAGCCACGAGGCGCGTCGACGCCAGCTCCAGCGCATCGGCAAGCTGATGCGCTCGGCCGACGTCGACGCGGCACGCATCGCCGTCGACGAGCTCCGGCTCGGCCGCGCCCACGACTCGCTCGAGTTGCACCGGCTCGAACGCTGGCGCGCCGAGCTCGTCGCCGACGATGCCGCGACCACCCGCTACGCCGCCCAACATCCCGCGTCCGACCTGCAGCAGCTGCGTGCGCTCGTGCGTGCTGCCCGCAAGGACGCGTCGGGCGCACCCGAACAACGCAACGGCCGCGCCTGGCGCGAGCTCTTTCGCTACCTTCGTGAACAGGACACCGCCGCATGACGACCGACTCCGCCGACCCGTCGACTGCCGACACCGTCCGCATCGGGCTCGTCTCGATCAGCGACCGTGCTTCGGCCGGTGTCTACGCCGACCAGGGCATCCCGGCGCTGCGAGACTGGCTCTCGCGCGCCATCCGCAACCCGGTCGTGTGGGAAGAACGCCTCGTCGCCGACGACGATGCCGCGATACGCGCCGCGCTGACGACGCTCGTCGACGACGCCCGCTGCGACCTCGTCCTCACCACCGGCGGCACGGGGCCGGCACCGCGCGACGTCACGCCCGAGGCGACGCTGGCCATCGCCGACCGCGAGATCCCGGGCTTCGGCGAGCAGATGCGGCGCATCGGCCTCAGCTTCGTGCCCACGGCCATCCTGTCCAGGCAGGTGGCGGTCGTCCGCGGCAAGGCGCTCGTCGTCAACCTGCCGGGCCAACCCACGGCGATCGCCGAGACGCTCGGCGGGCTGCCGAGCGCCGAGCCGCGGGTCGACGGGATCTTCGCCGCCGTGCCCTACTGCATCGACCTGATCGGCGGCCCCTACGTCGAGACCGACGCTTCCGTGTGCAAGGCCTTTCGGCCGAAGTCGGCGCTGCGCGGCGCGGCGTCGGCCGCCTCCTCTTCGCCGGAGCCCTCCTCGCCGAGAAACCCGCCGCTCTGATGCGCCCACAGGCGGGCGTAGAGGCCGCCGCGCTCGAGCAGGCCGTGGTGGTCGCCTTCCTCGACGATGCGGCCCTGATCGAGAACGACGAGCCGGTCCATCGCCGCGATCGTCGACAGGCGGTGCGCGATGGCGATCACCGTCTTGCCTTCCATGAGCCGGTACAGGCTTTCCTGGATCGCCGCCTCGACCTCCGAGTCGAGCGCGCTGGTCGCCTCGTCGAGCAGCAGGATCGGCGCGTCCTTCAGCATCACGCGGGCGATGGCGATGCGCTGGCGCTGGCCGCCCGAGAGCTTGACGCCGCGCTCACCGACGTGCGCGTCGTAGCCGCGGCGGCCGCGCGCGTCGGCGAGCTCGGCGATGAAGCCTTCGGCCTCGGCGCGCCGCGACGCGGCCACCATGTCGGCGTCGGTCGCGTCGGGCCGCCCGTAGAGGATGTTGTCGCGCACCGAGCGGTGCAGGAGCGACGTGTCCTGCGTCACCATGCCGACCTGGCGGCGCAGCGACTCCTGCGTGACCGAGCGGACATCCTGCCCGTCGATGAGGATCCGGCCCTCGTCGACATCCCAGAAGCGCAGCAGCAGGTTGACGACCGTGCTCTTGCCGGCGCCTGAGCGACCGACGAGGCCGATCTTCTCGCCCGGGTGGACCGTCAGCGAGAGCCGGTCGAGGACGCGTCGCGGTGCCGGTGCGTCCGTCGCGAGCGCCTCGGCAACCTTCCCCGCTGCGCCCATCGGCGCCGACTGCGGGTACGCGAAGCCGACGGCGTCGAAGCGGACCTCGCCTGAGCTCACCGCGAGCGGCGTGGCGTCGCTCGCGTCGACGACGTCGTGCGGCCGCGACAGCGTCGTGATTCCGTCGTGCACGGTGCCGATCTGCTCGAACAGCGACGCCATCTCCCACATCACCCAGTGCGAAATGCCGTTGAGCCGCAGCGCCATCGCCGTGGCCGCGGCGACCGCACCGACGCCGACCTGCCCCTGCATCCACAGCGCCAGCGCCAGCCCCGCGGTGGCGGCGACGAGCAGCACGCTCAGGACCTGGTTGACGATCTCGAAGCCGCCGATCAATCGCATCTGGCCATGCGCCGTGACCATGAACTCCTGCATGGCCTTCTTCGCATAGCGCGCCTCGCGGCCGGCGTGCGAGAAAAGCTTGACGGTCGAGATGTTGGCGTAGGCGTCGGTCACGCGGCCGGTCATCAGCGAGCGCGCATCGGCCTGCGCCTGGCCGATTCTCGCCAGCCGCGGGACGAACCACACGAGCGCACAGGCATAGAGCGACATCCAGGCAAGAAACGGCGTCACCAGCCACAGGTCGAACGCGCCGGCCACGCCGATCATCGTGCCGACATAGATGACGACGAAGATGACGATGTCGCCGAGGATCATCCACACCTCGCGCGCGGCGAGCGAGGTCTGCATCACCTTGGTGGCGACGCGGCCGGCGAACTCGTCGGCGTAGAAGCTCATGCTCTGGCCGAGCATGTGGCGGTGGAAGTTCCAGCGCAGCAGCATCGGCAGGTTGGCGGCGAGCG
>JBBSUK010000023.1:0-35011 GCA_038234975.1 Burkholderiales bacterium | reverse complement strand
TGGCGGGCAACACCGCACGCCAGATCCTCCTGCAGCGCAGGCTCGGCGTGTCGACGCCGCGCTACCTCCACGTGCCGCTCGTCGTCGGCGCCGATGGCGAGAAGCTGTCGAAGCAGAACGGGGCCGAGGCGGTGGAAACCGGTACGCCGGCCGCCGCGCTCGCGGCCACGCGGGCCGCCGGCAGCGTGCTCGGCATCCACGTGCGGGCCGGCAACCTTCACGACTGGCTCGCACAGGCGACGCTGGCATGGCGTGATCTCTGGCCGATGCCGCGCCCGAGGGCGAAGCCTGCGACCTGACGCACTGGCATCATTGGCCGCCCCAGACCCTGCGGCGCCGATCCGCGCCACGGGCGCCCGCCGAGACCGCTTCCATGCCGATCCGCTACGACATCGTCCACACGACGGTGTATCGCTACTCGCAGCCCGTGACCTTCGGCGAGCACCGCGTCATGTTCCGGCCGCGCGACAGCCACGACCTGCGCGTGCTCGCGACCGATCTCGACGTGAGCCCGGAGGCCGACATCCGCCTGATCCAGGATCCGATGTCGAACTCGGTGGCACTGGTGCAGCCGCGCAAGCCGTCGGACACGCTCGAGATCGTCTGCAGCTTCCGCATCGAGCATGCGCGCTCGATGAACCTGGAGCTGCCGCTGGCCAGGAGCGCCGAGGTCTACCCGTTCTCCTACACCCTCGAGGAGCGCCTCGACCTCGAACACTACCTGCGCCCGAACCACGACGATCCCGACGGCGACCTCTCCGCCTGGGCGCGTCAGTTCATCCGCACCGACGGGCCGACCGGCACGCGCGACCTGCTGGTGGCGATGAACCAGCACATCCGCGAGAACTTCAGCTATCTCTCGCGCGACGAGGAAGGAACGCAGTCGCCGGTCGAGACGCTGGCGCTCGGCAGCGGCTCGTGCCGCGACTTCGCACTGCTGATGATGGAAGGCTCGCGCCGGCTCGGCATCGCCACCCGGTTCGTATCGGGCTACCTGTACGACCCCGCGCTCGACGGCGACGACGCCGGCGGCAACCCGGTCGTCGGCGCCGGGTTCACGCACGCCTGGATGCAGGCCTACCTGCCCGGCGCCGGCTGGGTGCCGTTCGATCCGACGAACAACCTGCTCGGCGGCACGCAGCTCATCCGCGTCGGCGTCGCGCGCGACCCGAGCCAGGCGGCGCCGATCTCGGGAAGCTGGTTCGGGCAGAGCGGCGACTACCTCGGCATGAACGTGACGGTGTCGGTGCAGCGCACGCGTCACTGACCCCCGACCGTCTCCTCGGCCGCCGGCGCGTCGACGCGCAGGAAGTGCTCGCGCCAATAGCGCAGCTCGTCGATCGACTCCCGGATGTCGGCGAGCGCCGTGTGCGCCTGCTGCTTGCGAAAACCCGCGAGCAGCTCGGGACGCCAGCGGCGGGCGAGTTCCTTGACGGTCGAGACGTCGAGGTTGCGATAGTGGAAGAACGCCTCGAGCGCAGGCATCGTGCGGGCGAGGAAGCGCCGGTCCTGGCAGATGCTGTTGCCGCACATCGGCGACCTGTTCTTGCCGACATAGGTCGAGAGGAACTCGATCGTCCGACGTTCGGCCTCGGCCTCGTCGACGGTCGAGGCGCGGACGCGATCGGTGAGGCCGCTGCGCCCGTGCGTCCCGGTGTTCCAGGTGTCCATCGCGGCCAACGTCTCGTCGCTCTGATGGATGGCGAAGACCGGCCCCTCGACGCGCACCGTCAACGTTGCATCGGTGACGACGACCGCGATCTCGATGATGCGGTCGGTGTCGGGCAGGAGGCCCGTCATTTCCAGGTCGATCCAGATCAGGTTGAGATCGCCAGGCGCGAGCGTGGCGGGAGAATCGGCCGTTGCCGACGTCGGGGAATCCTGCATCGGGCTATCGTAAGCGCCCGCCGAACGTCATCCCGAACACGCGCCATGGCCAACACCCTCGAAAAGCAGCATTGCAAGGCATCGCAGGCCGCACTCGGTGACGCCGAGATCCGCGACCACCTTGCGCAGACGAGCGGCTGGCGGCTCGAGGGCGGCGCGATCGAGAAGCAGTTCGATTTCGAGGCCTGGCTCGAGACGATCGCCTTCGTCAACGCGCTCGCCTGGGTCTGCCAGGTCGAGGACCACCATCCCGACCTTCACGTGAGCTACGACCGCTGCACCGTGCGCTTCTCGACCCACTCGGCCAAGGGCATCACCATCAACGACTTCATCTGCGCCGCCAAGGCCGATGGTCTCGTCGCCTTCGCGGCGTAGCGCCTCGAAGGCCGAGGCCGGCGAGGTCGGCCTTGTGGTCGCCGGCCACGGACGACACGTCGTCATCGAGGCCGCCGGCGGTCGACGCGTCATGTGCCACGTGCGTGGCAAGCGAAACGACTGCGTCGTCGGCGACCGCGTGCGCTGGCAGCCGAGCGGCGACGAGGGCGTCGTCGAGGCCGTCGAGCCACGCACGAGCCTCTTCTACCGGCAGGACGCCATGCGCACCAAGGCGTTCGCGGCCAACATCGACCAGCTGCTCGTCGTCGTCGCGGCCGAGCCGGTGTTCAGCGAGGCGCAGCTGGCGCGCGCGCTCGTTGCCGCCAGCGAGGCCAAGGTGCGCGCACGCATCGTCCTGAACAAGCGCGACCTGCTCGCCTTCGCCGAGGCGCGCAGCCGGCTCGACCCGTATGTGGCGATGGGCGTCGAGGTGATCGACGTGTCGCTCAAGGGCGAGCCGGCGGCGTCGCAGGCGGCGCTCGAGTCACTGCTCGACGGGCGGACGACGCTGGTGCTCGGCCCGAGCGGTGCCGGCAAGAGCACGCTCGTCAACCGGATGGCGCCCGACGCCGGCGCCGAGGTGGGCGAACTCTCGCAGGCGCTGCGCTCGGGCAAGCACACGACGACGACGACGCGCTGGCACTGGCTGCCGGGCCGGCGTGGCGCGCTGATCGACTCGCCGGGGTTCCAGTCGTTCGGCCTGTTCCAGATCGAGCCGAACGAGCTGGCGCTGCACATGCCCGACCTCGCCGCGCACGTCGGCGACTGCCGCTACTACAACTGCCTGCACGTCGCCGAGCCGGGCTGCGGCGTGCTCGCGGCGGCCGGGCGAGGTGACATCGCGCCGACGCGGATGCGCATCTACCGCGAGATCCTCGACGAGCTGCTCGACTCCCGCTCTACGGGGCGGCACTGACCGCCCGGGTCGGGTCGTCAGCCGATGAGGTTGGCCAGCGACAGCAGCGCCACCAGCAGCATCCACAGCACCACCGAACGCCAGACCAGCGCGACGACGCTGCGCAGATGGCCGAGCTGCGGTTCGGCGCCCGGCGTCGAGCCCTGCGCGTCGGCCTCGCCCGGCATCGCGCCGGCGTCGAACGTCTTGGCCCGGTCGGGCGTGATGCCCGGCGCGGAGCCGCCGCCCAGGCTGATGCCGACCGCACCCGCCGCAGCGGCGAGGATCACGCCTTCGTTGTCGTGCTTCCACAGGCCCGCATCGCGCCGCCAGCAGGCCACCGCCTCCTCGAAGTTGCCGACGACGGCGAAACCTGCCGCCGTCATCCTCGCGGGGATGTGGTCGAGCATCTGGAACAGCCGCAGCGACAGCGCCGAGAGCCGCTCGTTGACGGCCAGCGCCGAGCTGCCCGGCCGGTACAGCCAGAAGCGGCTGGCGAACTCGGCCATCCGGTAGAGCACGGCGCCGGCCGGCCCGAGGCCGATCGTCGAGAACAGCACGAACCAGAAGAAGACGCCGAAGACGTGCCGGTGCGCGGCGAGCAGCGAATGCTCGATGACGTGGCGCAGCAGTTCCGACGAGGGCAGCTCGCTTGCGTCGAGGTGGCGCCATTCGGCGAGCAGGCGCCGCGCTTCGAAGTCGTCGCCGCGGTCGAGCGCCTCTCGGATGTCGGTGAAGTAGTGGCTGAACTGGCGAAAGCCGAGCGTCAGGTAGAGCACCGCGACATCGAGCGCGAGGCCGAGCAACGCATGCACGTGTTGCAGCGCGTAGAAGGCCGCGAACACGGCGACCGCCGGCACGACCACCGTCACCGTCCAGACGACCCAGGCGTGGGTGTCGCGGCCGGCGTCGAAATTGCGCGCCGTCCAGCTCGCCCACCCGGCCAGCGCGTCGTGGAAGACGTTGCGGCGCGGCAGCGGCTTGACTTGCTCGAGCACGAGCGCGAACAAGACGGCGAAGAAGCTCATCGCGATCGATGATAGCGACGGGGTCTTTTGCGCCCCGCGCTGCGGCTCAGGCCGCGAGGAAGCGGTAGAGGTTGCGCAGCATCGCCGCGGTCGCGCCCCAGATGAAATAGCGGTGCGGCTGGCCGTCGTCGCCGGTCGCCTGCCACGGGATCGAGAAGAACTCGCGACGCGAGCCGCCGATCTCGACCGCATGACGCTGGTGGTGCGCCGGGTCCATCAGCCAGTCGATGGGCACCTCGAACACCTCCGCGACCTCAAAGGGGTCGGGCCGCACCGTGAAGCCGGGCAGCACCAGCCCGACGACCGGCGTGACGACGAAGCCGGTGCCGGTGGTGTAGGTCGGCAGGCTGCCGAGCACTTCGACCCCGGACGGGTCGAGCCCGGTTTCCTCATGCGCCTCGCGCAGCGCGGTCGCCACCGGGCCGGAGTCGCAGGCCTCCTGGCGCCCGCCCGGGAAGCTGATCTGGCTCGGATGGTCGTGCAGGTGGGCCGTGCGCTGCGTGAGCAGCACGGTCATGCGCTCGCGCAGCACCAGCGCGATCAGCACCGACGCGGCGGCCGGCGCGCGCTCGACGAACGCGCGCTCGACGCTGATCTCCGGCTGCCACGAAGGCGGAGCGCCGAAGCGCGTGCGAAACGCGTCGGGGGCGAAGCGGTCGATGGCGACCGCGGGCAGATGCGCGTCGGTGCCGAGGACCGGAAGCGCCTCCGGGTCGAACGCGAGACCTGCGGCGGGACGGGTCAGGAAAGCTTCTCTTTGATGCGTGCCGACTTGCCCGAGCGGCTGCGCAGGTAGTAGAGCTTGGCGCGGCGGACGTCGCCGCGGCGCTTGACCTCGATCGACGCGATCAGCGGGCTGTAGAGCTGGAAGGTGCGCTCGACGCCCTCGCCGCTCGACATCTTGCGGACGATGAAGCTCGAGTTGAGGCTGCGGTTGCGCTTGGCGATCACCACGCCTTCGAACGCCTGCAGGCGCTTGCGCGTGCCTTCGACAACGCTGACGCTGACGACGACGGTGTCGCCGGGCGCGAAGGCGGGAATCGTCTTGTTCAGACGGGCGATTTCCTCGTGCTCGAGGGTTTCGATCAGGTTCATCAGGGCTCCGGTCGATCGTGCGTGCGCGTATTGGAGATATTGGAGGCGCGATAGGACGGATAAGGCTGGAAGGCCCGGCCCGGCGTGGGCGCCGCAGAGGATCGAAAAAACCTTCGATTATAGAGGGCGAGTGCGCCGCGACGCCAGGCAAGCGGCATCGGTGGCATCGAGCCGCCCGTCGGCCCGGGCACGGGCCAGGAGGTCGGGGCGGCGATCGGCGGTCGTGGCGAGTGCCTGATCGCGGCGCCAGCGCGCGATCGAGCCGTGATGGCCGGAAAGCAGCACCGCAGGAACCGCGGCATCGTCGCCGTCACCGGCGACCTCGGGTCGGCTGTAGTGCGGCCCCTCGACGAGGCCGTGCGAAAAGCTTTCGTCCTCGTGCGATCGTGCGTCGCCGAGCACGCCGGGTTGCAGCCGCGCCATTGCGTCGAGCAGGGCGAGCGCCGCGATCTCGCCGCCGGACAGCACGTAGTCGCCGAGCGAGAGCTCGAGGTCGACGTGGCGATCGATGAAGCGCTGGTCGACGCCTTCGTAGCGCGCGCAGACCAGGATCAGCCCGGCCGCCGTCGACGCCATCGATTCGACGCGTGACTGCCCGAGCCGCTCGCCCGACGGCGAGAAGTGAACCACCGCGACGCCTTCGCCGGCATCGGGCCGCTCGGCGCGAACCGCGGCGAGCGCGCGCTCGAGCGGCTCGACGAGCATCACCATGCCGGGACCGCCGCCGTAGGGCCGGTCGTCGACGCGCGCATGCGGGCCGTCGCCGAAGTCGCGCAGCTGCCAGAGCCTGACCTCGATGGCACCCGCGGCGCCGAAGGCGCGCCGCGTGACACCGTGCGACAGGTGCGGCCCGAACAGTTCGGGGAAGAGCGTGACGACGTCGATCCGCACGTCAGTAGTCCAGGCCCCAGTCGACACGGACCAGCCGTGCGCCCAGATCGACCGAGTCGACGTGGGCCGATACGAAGGGAATCAGCCGCTCGTCGTCACCCGCGACCACGCGCAGGACCGACTGTGGCCCGTTGTCGAGCAGGCCGTCGACGCGGCCGAGCGCGGCGCCGTCGCGGTTCACGACATCGAGCCCGATCAGGTCGTCCCAGTAGTACTCGTCGGCGGCCGGCGCGGGAAACGAAGACCGACCCACGAGGAGCCGCTGGCCGCGCAGTGCCGCCGCGCCGTTGCGGTCGTCGACGTCGCGGGCCGAGGCGATCAGGCCGTCGCCGTGGGTACGCAATTCGCGGATCGTCAGCGCCCGCGACGGGCCGTGGCCGGTGTCGCCTTCCGGCGGCGCGAGGTGCCAGCGGCGGTTGGCACGCAGCGCGTCGGCCGATGACGAGTACGCAAAGACGCGAAACCACCCCTTCACGCCCCACGGTTCGCCGATGCGCCCCACCTCGACCGCGTCGTCGGGCAACGTCTCGGAGCCGGGCTCCACTTCGACCTCGGGCTCTGCTGCAGGCCCTGGAACGAGCCCGCGACCGCCCTCAGGCGGCCGGCGCCGTCTTCGCCTGCTCGACGAGGCGCCTGACGGTCGGCGACATCTGCGCGCCGTGCTGCGTCCAGTGGTCGACGCGGTCGAAGGCCACGCGAAGCGGCTGCTCGCCGCCAGCGGCGACCGGGTTGTAGAAACCGACCCGCTCGATGAAGCGGCCGTCCCGGCGCAGCCGTGAGTCGGCCACGACGATGTTGAAGAACGGGCGCTTCTTCGCGCCGCCGCGTGCGAGCCGAATGACGACCATGGCTGCTGATTCCTTGAAGTGGGGTGCGCCGCGACGCCGTCTCTGGTGTGTCTCGTCGGTCGCCGTCGGGCTTCCTGCAGACACGGGCTGATCGCGGAAAAACCGCGCATTATAAACTTGCCGTGAACATGTCCACCACCGTCGATGACGCGCCATCGAAAACCACCGCGACGTGGCTGGCGCTGCTGCTCGGCTCGCTCGGCGTGCACCGCTTCTACCTGTTCGGCACTGGCGACCGCGTCGGCTGGTTCCTCCCGCTCCCTACGCTCGTTGGCGCCTGGGGCTTCTGGCGCTTGCGCACGATCGGCACCGACGACCGGCTCGGCAGCCTGCTCGTCCCCCTGCTCGGCGTGACGCTCACGCTCGCCATGCTCGCGGCGATCGTCTACGGGCTGGCCTCCGAGGCTCGCTGGCACACGCGCTTCGGCGCCGATGCCGACGGCCGCTCGGGCTGGGCCACGGTGCTCGGCGTCGTCCTCGCGCTGGCGATCGGCGCGACGGTGCTGATGGCCACCATCGCCTTCGTGGCGCAGCGCTACTTCGAATGGTCGGCGGCCGCCTGAAGAGCAGCGTCGGGCGCCGCCGTCCGCGGCGCCCTCAGGCGAAGAGGAACATGCTGACGCCGTAGAACAGCGCTGCGACGAGCGCCGTCGCCGGGATCGTGAAGACCCAGGCCCAGACGATGCCGCCGGCCACGCCCCAGCGCACGGTCGCGGCGCGTCGCACCGAGCCGACGCCGATGATCGCGCCGGTGATGGTGTGCGTCGTCGACACCGGGATGCCGAGCATGGTGGCGAGAAACAACGTGATCGCGCCGCCGGTCTCGGCGCAAAAGCCCCCCACCGGCTTGAGCTTGGTGATGCGCTGCCCCATCGTCTTGACGATCCGCCAGCCACCGAACATCGTGCCGAGGCCGATCGCCAGGTAGCAGCACCAGATCACCCAGCTCGGCGGGCTGGCGGCGCTCGCACTGGCGTAGCCGGAGGCGATCAGCAGCATCCAGATGATGCCGATCGTCTTCTGCGCGTCGTTGCCGCCGTGGCCGAGGCTGTAGAGACCCGCCGACACGAGCTGCAGGCGGCGAAAGAGGTTGTCGACCCGCAGCGGCGAGGCGCGGCGAAAGAGGTTCGACACCAGCACCATCAGCAGCGCCGCGAGCAGGAAGCCGAGCACCGGCGAGACGAAGATGAACAGCACGGTCTTGCCGATGCCCGCGAACATCAGCGCGCCGGCGCCGCCCTTGGCGATCGTCGCGCCGACGATGCCGCCGATCAGCGCGTGCGACGAGCTCGACGGGATGCCCCACCACCACGTGATGCCGTTCCAGACGATGGCGCCGGCGAGGGCCCCGAACACGACGTGGTGGTCGACCACGCCGGGCGCGACGATGCCCTTGCCGATCGTCGCCGCCACGCTCAGGTGGAAGACGAAGATCGCCACGACGTTGAAGAACGCCGCGAACAGCACCGCCTGCTGCGGCTTGAGGACGCCGGTCGAGACGACGGTCGCGATCGAGTTCGCGGCGTCGTGGAAGCCGTTCATGAAGTCGAAGGCGATGCCCATCGCCACGAGCAACGCGACCACTCCGAAGGAAATCTCAGCAGCGCTCATCGTCTGTCCGTCGACGCCTTGATCACGAGCCCGGTCACGAGTTCTCGAGCACCACGCCTTCGACCAGGTTGGCGACGTCCTCGCAACGGTCGGTGATCGATTCGAGCAATTCGTAGACGGTCTTCAGCTTGATCAGCTCACGAACATCCTTCTCCTCGCGAAAGAGGCGGGACATGGCAGAGCGCATGACGCTGTCCGCGTCCGATTCGAGGCGGTCGATCTCCTGGCAGGTCTTGATCGCCGCCTCGGCCACGTCGGGCCGGCTGATCCGCGGCAGCAGCGAGACGGCGTGCTGCACCCGCTCGCAGCATCGGGTTGCGAGGTCGCCGAGGCGCAGCACGTCCTCGTCGAGCGACTGCACGTCGTACAGGTGCAGCGTCTCGCTCGCGTCCTGCACCAGGTCGAGCACGTCGTCCATCGTGTTGATGAGCGAGAAGATCTGCTCGCGGTCGATCGGCGTGATGAAGGTCTTGTGCAGCAGCCGGTGCACCTCGGCCGTGATGCGATCGGCCTGCCGCTCGGCGACGCCGACCTCCCCGGCATGCCGCTCGCGCGAGGCGGGATCCGCGTACTGCTGGATCAGCCGCAGGAAAGCGCGCGCACCCTCGGCGATGTGGTTGCCGTGCTGGTCGATCAGCTCGAAGAAATTGCCCTCGCGCGGCATCAGCTTGCTGAACAGCATCGCGTCGCCCTCCTCTGAGCCCGCGACGTCGCAGGCCGCGGCGAGTGTACGGGGGTGCCTGCGGGCGCATGGCCCTGGGATCGACCGATCACAATCGCCCGTCATGCCCCGGTCGCGATCGCCCCTGCCCGCAGCGTGACCCGATGGTGAGCCCGCCCGATTCGGTCGCCGCCGCCGGGTCGCCCCGGCTGCGTGTCGAAGGCGTCGTCTGCCACCGCGGCGAGCGGCCGCTCTTCGCACCGGTCACCTTCTCGCTCGCCGCAGGCGACGTGGCATGGCTGCGCGGCGCCAACGGCCAGGGCAAGACGACGCTGCTTCGTGCACTCGCCGGCTTGTCGTCGGCCGATGCGGGCACCATCGCCTGGCCCGACGGCGCCGCTCGCCCGCTCTGGCTCGCCCATGCGAACGCCCTGAAGGACGACCTGTCCGCGCGCGACGCGCTTCGCTTCCTGCTCGGCCTCGACGGCGCCGACGACGGCATCGCCTCCGCCGACGCGGCACTCGCTGCCGTGGCCATGTCGCGGCACCGGCTCGTCGCGATGCGCGCGCTGTCGCAAGGGCAGCGGCGGCGCGTCGCGCTCGCCAGGCTCGCCGCGGTGCAAGCGCCACGCGTGTGGCTACTCGACGAGCCGTTCGACGCGCTCGACAGCGACGGCATCGCGATGCTCACCGCGCTGCTCTCGCGACACGCGGCGCGCGGTGGCAGCGTCGTCCTGACGAGCCACGTGCCGCTGTCGATCGACACCCTCGCGCCGGCGATCGTCGAGCTGCGGGCGCCGGAGGTTCTTGCATGAGCCTGTTCGCCGCCGTCGTCGCCCGCGACCTGCGCCTGGCGTGGCGTCGCCGCGCCGACGCGCTGCTGCCGCTGGCCTTCTTCGCCGTTGCCGCCAGCCTGTTTCCGTTCGGCGTCGGCCCCGAGCCGCACACGCTGCGCCAGATCGGCCCCGGCATCGTCTGGGTGTCGGCGTTGCTGGCGGCGATGCTGTCGCTGACGCAGCTCTACGCGTCCGACCTCGTCGACGGCTCGCTCGAGCAGATGCTGCTGGCGCAGCCGGGGCTTGCCGTGGGCCTCGCCTCTGCCAAGGCGCTGGCCCACTGGCTCGTCACCGGGTTGCCGCTGGTGCTGCTCGCGCCGGTCCTCGGGCTGATGTTCGACATGCGCGCCGACGCGATCGCGTCGCTCGTCGTCACGCTCGCCCTCGGCACGCCGGCGCTCAGCCTGCTCGGCGGCCTCGGCGCCGGGCTGGTGCTCGGGCTGCGCGGCGGCGCCGCGCTGGTCGTGCTGCTGGTCGTGCCGCTGTGCCTGCCGGCGCTGATCTTCGGTGCCGGGGCGGTCGCTGCCGTCGACTCGGGGCTGTCGGCACGGGGACACTATTCGCTGCTCGCCGCCTTCGCGATCTTCACCGCGCTGGTGACGGTTCCGGCCACGGCGGCGGCGCTGCGCATCGCCACGGACTGAAAGCCGGTCGACCCGCCAAAGGTCCGTCCCTGGCCGGTGACAAGGGTCTTCGGGTGTCGCCGACAATGCCGCCCGTGCCGTTCTACCGCTATGCCGCCCCTGCCGCGTTCTACCGGCTCTCCGGAGCGCTGGTTCCCTGGTGCTGGGTCGCCTTCGGCGCGCTCGCGACGGCCGGCCTGTGGATCGGCTTCTTCCGCGCCCCGACCGACGCGACGCAGGGCGACGCCTACCGGATCATCTTCATCCACGTGCCCGCCGCCTGGATGTCGATGGTGCTGTACGTGGCGATGGCCGTGTGGGCCGCGATCGGCTGGGCATTCAACGCCCGGCTCGCCTCGATGATCGCCCGCGCCATCGCCCCGACCGGCGCCATGTTCACCGCGCTCGCCCTGTGGACCGGCGCGATCTGGGGCAAGCCGACGTGGGGCACCTGGTGGGTGTGGGACGCGCGCCTCACCTCCGAGCTGATCCTGCTTTTCCTCTACCTCGGCTACATCTCGCTGGTCTCGTCGATCGACGACGTGCGCCGCGCCGACCGGGCCGGCGCCCTGCTCGCCGTCGTCGGCAGCGTCAACGTCCCCATCATCTACTTCTCCGTCCAGTGGTGGAACACGTTGCATCAGGGCGCCAGCGTGAGCGTCGCCGGCGGTTCGACGATGGCCAGCGAGATGCTGACCGCCATGCTGCTGATGACGCTCGCCTGCTGGGCGTACGCCTTCGCGGTCGTCTTCATGCGGTCGCGCGCGATCGTCCTCGAGCGCGAGGCGCACACCGGTTGGGTCCGCGAACTTCCGGGCCGGGAACATCTCGAACGCGGCGGGACGACGATGAAGGCGCACACATGATCTGGACGAGCGCAGCGGACTTCTTCGCCATGGGCGGCTACGGCTTCTACGTCTGGGGCGCCTATGGCGTGTCGGCGGCGTGCCTGCTCGTCGAGCCGGTCGGCATCGCGTTGCGGCTGCGCAGGGCGCGGCGCGACGCCGCGGCGTCGGGGGGCGGGCGGTGAGGCCGCGCCACAAGCGCCTGGCGCTGGTCGCCGGCATCGTCGCCGCGGTCGGCCTGGTCGCGGCGCTCGTCCTCGACGCGTTCCAGAGCAACCTCGTCTTCTTCTACTCGCCGAGCCAGGTCGCGTCCCACGAGGCGCCGCAGGCCCGCACCTTCCGCATCGGCGGCATGGTCGAGAAGGGGTCGCTGAGGCGTGACGGCACCGACGTGAGCTTCGTCGTCACCGACACCGCCCGGTCGATCCCCGTGCACTACACCGGCATCCTTCCCGACCTCTTCAAGGAGGGCAAGGGGGTGGTCGCGCAGGGCAAGCTCGAAGGCAGCGTGTTCGTCGCCCGGGAGGTGCTCGCCAAGCACGACGAGAACTACATGCCTCCGGAAGCCGCCGAGGCGCTCAAGCGCGCGCAACAGGGCAACCCGAAGCTCGCCGAGACGATGACCGCAGGACCCGGCGCGCGCTGAGCGCGGCGCCGCCTTCGAAGCCATGCTCCCCGAGACCGGTCACTTCGCCCTCTGGCTCGCGCTCGGCATCGCGGGCATCCTCGGCACGCTGCCGCTGATCGGCGCGCACCGCGGCCGCGCCGACTGGATGGCGCTCGCGCGGCCGTGCGCCGGGCTGCTGCTCGGCCTGGTGGCGTTCTCGTTCGTCTGCCTCGCGGTCGCCTTCGCGCTCAACGACTTCTCGGTCGCCTACGTGGCGCAGAACTCGAACCGCTCGCTGCCGCTCGTCTACCGCATCACTGCCGTGTGGGGTGGCCACGAAGGGTCGATCCTGCTGTGGCTGCTGATGCTGACGCTATGGGCCGCCGCGGTGGCGCTCTTCAGCCGCCACCTGCCGGACCGCCTCGTTGCGCGCATCCTCGCCGTCATGGGCTGGCTGTCGTTCGGCTTCGTGCTCTTCATCCTGATGACGTCGAACCCGTTCGACCGTCTGCTCCCGGTCCCCGCCGACGGCCGCGACCTCAACCCGCTGCTGCAGGACCCGGGCATGGTCATCCACCCGCCGATGCTCTACATGGGCTACGTCGGGCTGTCGGTGGCGTTCTCGTTCGCCGTCGCAGCGCTGATCGGCGGCAACCTCGACGCCGCCTGGGCCCGCTGGACGCGCCCGTGGACGACCGCGGCGTGGATCTTCCTCACCCTCGGCATCGCCCTCGGCAGCGCCTGGGCCTACTACGAGCTCGGCTGGGGCGGCTGGTGGTTCTGGGACCCGGTGGAGAACGCGTCGTTCATGCCCTGGCTCGTCGCCACCGCGCTCATCCACTCGCTCGCCGTCACCGAGAAGCGCAACAGCTTCAAGTCGTGGACGGTGCTGCTGGCGATCATGGCGTTCTCGCTGTCGCTGCTCGGCACCTTCCTCGTCCGCTCCGGCGTGCTCTCGTCGGTGCACGCCTTCGCGACCGACCCTGCGCGCGGCCTCTTCATCCTCGCCTTCCTGGTGATCGTGATCGGCGCGTCGCTCGGCCTGTTTGCCTGGCGGGCACCGACCGTCGGCCTCGGCGCGCGCTTCTCGCCGGTGTCGCGCGAGACGATGCTGCTGCTCAACAACGTGCTGCTCGTCGTCGCCTGCGGCGCCGTGCTGCTCGGCACGCTCTACCCGCTCGCACTCGACGCCATGGGCCTGGGCAAGATTTCCGTCGGCCCACCGTATTTCGACACCGTGTTCGTGCCGCTGCTCGCGCCGCTCGTGGTGCTGATGGGCATCGGTCCGCTCATGCGCTGGAAGCACGCCGAGCTGCCGCCACTCGCGTCGCGCCTCAAGTGGGCGGCGATCGCGACCGTCGTCGCCACGGTCGCGGCCGTGCTCGTGCATGGCGTCGGCATCGTCGGCGCGACCGGTCTGGCGATGGCGTTCTGGGTCGTGTTCTCGGTCGGCACGGACCTCGTCGAGCGCTTGCGTCCGGTCGGCGGCACCCGTGGCGGCGTGGTGCACCGCGCCCGCCTGATTCCCCGGGCGACGTTCGGCATGATGGTCGCGCACCTCGGCATCGCCGTCTTCATCTTCGGCGTGACCCTGGTGAAGACCGGCGAGGTCGAGCGCGACGTCAAGATGCAGGTCGGCGACACGACCGAGATCGGCGACCTCGTCTTCACGTTCCGCGGTGTGCGCCAGCTTCCGGGGCCGAACTACCGCGCCTCGCAGGGCCTGGTCGAAGTCACCGAGCGATCCACCGGCAAGCTGGTGAGCACGTTGCGCCCCGAGAAGCGCTACTACCCGGTGTCGCAGCAGACCATGACCGAGGCCGACATCGCCACCGGTTTCACGCGCGACCTCTACGTCTCGCTCGGCGAGCCGGTCGACGGTGGCTCGGCCTGGATCGTCCGCGTCTACCTCAAGCCCTTCGTCGACTGGATCTGGGGCGGCTGCCTCGTGATGGCGATCGGCGGCTTCATCGCCGCCACCGATCGCCGCTACCGCAGCCGGGCGCGGCAGAGCGCGGCGCGCGGTGCCGCCGTGAGCGCCGCGGCATGAAGCGGCTCTGGTTCCTGATCCCGCTGGCGGCGTTCCTCGCCCTGGCTTTTGTGCTCGCCCTCGGCCTCGGGCGAGATCCGCGCGAGGTGCCGTCACCGCTGATCGACAAGGCGGCACCGTCGTTCTCGCTGACCAGGCTCGACGACGCGAGCAGGACCATCTCGCTCGCCGACCTGCGCGGCAAGGTCTGGATGCTCAATGTCTGGGCATCGTGGTGCGTCGCCTGCCGCGAAGAACACCCGGTACTCGTCGAGTTCGCGAAGCGCAAGACCGTGCCGGTCTACGGCCTCAACTACAAGGACAAGCGCGACGACGCCGAGAAATGGCTCGCGCGCTTCGGCAACCCGTACGACGCGTCGCTGTTCGACGGCGAAGGCCGGGTCGGCATCGATTTCGGCGTCTACGGCGTCCCCGAGACTTTCGTCGTCGACAAGACCGGCACGATCCGCATGAAGCACATCGGCCCGCTGACGCCGACGGTGCTGGCCGAGAAGATCGAGCCGCTGCTGCGAAAGCTCGAGGGTTGATGCGGGTTCGCGCATCTCTCGCCGCGCTCGCGCTGTTTGCGCTGTTTGCGCTGGTCGCGGTGCTCGCCTCCTTCGGCTCGCCGGCATACGCGAAGGAAGCCGCGCCCGAGGCCGCCGACCCGGCGCTCGAAGCCCGCATGCTGCGCATCACGTCCGAGCTGCGCTGCCTCGTGTGCCAGAACCAGACCATCGCCGATTCGCACGCCGACCTCGCCGTCGACCTGCGCCGGCAGACCCGAGAGCTGCTCGTCGCCGGCAAGACCGACCGCGAGATCGTCGACTACATGACGGCGCGCTACGGCGACTTCGTGCTCTACCGGCCGCCGCTGCGGGCGACGACGGTCGCGCTCTGGTTCGGACCGGCGGCGATGCTCGTGGCCGGCGCGACCGTGCTGCTGACGGTGCTGCGCCGTCGCGCGAAGCTGCCCGACGATCGTTTCGAGCCCAACGACGATGACGACGTCGCTGCCGCTGCCGGCAATGGCGACAGCTCCTCCGCAACCGCCGGCGCTGCATGACGGACGACCCCGCGCCGGCAACCGGCGACGCCACGGCGTCGAGTTCGACACCGAGCGAAGCGGCGGCGCAACCCGCGCGACCGTCGGGCTCGCTCGTCGCCGGCCTCACGGTGCTCGTGCTCGCGATCGCCGTCGCCGGCTACGCGGTGAAGGGGTCGCCGCGACTGGCACGCGCCGGCCTCGGTGGCGCCGCTTACGCCCAGGCCGTCGATCCGGCAGCGTCGGGCGCCGGCGCACGCGACGCCAGCCTGCAGCAGATCGCGACGATGGTCGACAGCCTCGCCGCGCGGTTGAAGGAGCGACCCGACGACGCCGAAGGCTGGTTCATGCTGGCGCGCTCGTATACCGTGCTCGGCCGCTTCGACGACAGCCTGCCGGCGTATGCCAACGCCGACCGGCTGCGCCCGGACAGTGCAGCGCTCCTCGCCGACTGGGCCGACGCGACCGCGGCCGCCCGCAACAGCATCGTCGATCCGGCGGCTGTCGCGCTCATCGACCGCGCGCTCGCCGCCGACGCCGACCAGCCGAAGGCCCTCGCACTCGCCGGCACGGCCGCCTACGAGCGTGGCGACTACCGCGGCGCGACCAGGCACTGGCAGCGCCTGGCCGATCGGCTGCCGGCGGGCAGCGAGCTGCGCCAGCAGGTCGACGCCAGCGTGGCCGACGCGCGAAGCAAGGGCGGGCTCGCGGAATCGAAGCCGAAGCCGAAGCCGATCGCGAACGCTGCCGCGGCGGTCAGCGGCACGGTCACGCTCTCGCGCTCCGTCGCTGCCGGCGCGGCGCCCGGCGACACGGTGTTCGTGTTCGCGCGGGCCGCGAGCGGGCCGCGCATGCCGCTCGCGGTCAGGCGCGCGACCGTCGCCGACCTGCCGATCACCTTTCGCCTCGACGACTCGATGGCGATGACCCCGGCGATGACGATCTCCAAAGCCGACCGCATCGTCGTCGGCGCCCGCATCAGCAAGAGCGGCAACGCGACGCCGCAGTCCGGCGACCTGCAGGGGGAAAGCGAGACGGTCGCACCCGGGGCCAGCGGCATCGCCATCACGATCGACCGCACGGTCCCTTAGCCCGCATCGGTCGCGGCCCGAAGCGGCGGCCGACCGTCGCTCAGACGCCGAACGCGGAGGCCAGCGCCTCGAAACTCGCGAAGACCCGATCGGGCTGCGCCGACTCGATCGGCTCGCCACCGTTGTAGCCCCAGGGAACGGCCCAGGCCGCGACGCCGGCGGCGCGTGCGGCTTCGACGTCGGTCCGCGAATCGCCGACGTGGACGGTGGCGCCGGCACTGCCGCCGAGCGTCGACACCACGTGCCGGAGCACCCGCCCGTCGGGCTTGCGAAACGGCAGCGTGTCGCCACCGACGACGATCGCGAAGTGCGACGCGATGCCGCAGGCGTCGAGCACGCGGTGGCTGAACGCCTCGTTCTTGTTGGTCGTGCAGGCGATGGCGATGCCGGCGGCGGCGATGCGCGCCAGGGCGGCGGCGCAGCCCGGGTACACGGCCGAGCGGGTTCCCGCGAGCTCGCCGTAGGCGGCGTCGAAGCGGTCGTGCGCCGCGTCGAGGCGATCGGACGAGGCGGCCTCGCCCGCGTCGGCGAGCAACCGTCGCATGAGCTCGCGCCCGCCGTGGCCGACATGCCGCACGATCGAGGCGGGCTCGCGTGGATCGAAGCCGAGCGCGCGCAACGCCGCGTTGGCGGCGGCCGCGATCTCGTCGCCCGTGTCGACCAGCGTGCCGTCGAGATCGAAGCTGGCGATGCGGATCAAGTCGAGTGCCTGGAGCGGGAGGTTGCAGCGTCGGGACGCGCAGCACGCTCGTCGAGCCGTTCGAGCCGCCGCAGGAGCACCTCGAGATCGTCCGGCCGCGAGGTCGGATCGAAGCGCTCGGTGTCGACCGCGACGACCGGCGCGCCGTCGTAGCGGCCGAACCAGTCGGCGTAGGCGTCGGCGAGTCGCTCGAGGTAGCCGATCTCGATGCCCTGCTCCATGCCGATGCCGCGCCGCCGCACCCGCTCGAGCAGCACCGGCGCCGGCGCCTGCAGCCAGATCACGAGGTCGGGCTCGCGCACCTGGGACGCCACCTGGTGGTACATCTGGGAGTAGAGGCGATGCTCCTCGTCGCCGAGCGTGAGCCTGGCGAACAACGCGTCCTTCGCGAGCATGAAGTCGCTGACGACGGCGCTCGCGAACATGCTCGGCTGGGCGATCGCCTGCACCTGCTTCTGCCGCTGGAAGAGGAAGAAGAGCTGCGTCTGGAACGCGTAGCTTTCCATGTCGGCATAGAAACGGTCGAGGAACGGGTTCTCGGCCGGGCGTTCCAGCATCGGCTCGGCGCCGATGTGCGCGGCCAGCGTCTTGGCGAGCGACGTCTTGCCGGCGCCGATCGGGCCTTCGATGGCGATGTGGCGAAAGCGGGAGGCCACTCGATCACTCATGCCGAGCGGAACACGAAAAAGACCGCCGCGACGATGCACAGCGCCGCCCACAGGAAATCGAGCTTCATGGGTTGACCCATCACGAACGTCGCGAACGGCACGAACACGGCGAGCGTGATGACCTCCTGCGAGATCTTCAGTTGCGCCAGCGACATGCCGGCGTCGAAACCGATCCGGTTGCCCGGCACCTGAAACAGATACTCGAAGAAGGCGATGCCCCAACTGACGAGCGCGGCGACGATCCAGGGTCGCTTGTCGAGGTACTTCAGATGCCCGTACCAGGCCACGGTCATGAAGCAGTTCGAGACCGTGAGCAGAAAGAAGAAGCGAACGGACGCCGGTATCGATTCGATCATCGGACCAGTTTAGCGATGCGCTGCATCCGCACCCGGGCTGCGAGCGCTTCGACAGCGCCTGCGCCGGGCACGACGGTGCAGGGGGCGATCTCCGCGAGCGGAATCAGCACGAACGCGCGCTCGGCCATGCGCGGGTGCGGGACGACGAGAGACGGCGTGTCGATCGTGCGGTCGCCGTAGAGCAGCAGATCGAGATCCAGTGTGCGCGGCGCGTTGCGAAACGGCCGTTCGCGGCCGTGGTTGGTCTCGATCGATTGCAGGCAGCCGAGCAGTTCGTGCGGGTCGAGCGTGGTGGCGACCTGCACGACGGCGTTGAAGAAGTCGTCGCCGACGGCAGCGAGCGGCGCGCTGACGTACAGGGAAGACATCGAGACGAGGCGAACGCCCGGGAGTGCGGCGATGTCCCGGCACGCCGCTTCGACCGTCGCTGCCCGATCGCCGAGGTTGGCACCGACACCGACGAATGCCTGGACCGGTCTCGCTGCCGCGGTCGCGTCAATCGGCATCGCCGGCTGCGGCGGTCGGTCCCTTGCTGTCGCCCGCGACATCCCCGTCGCTTGCTTCCGCACCGGCGGGCCTGCGGCGGCGACGCCGGCGCTTGCGCGGCGCCGCTTCCGCACTCGCGACGGACTCCTCCGACTCGTCCGGTTCGGTATCGATGTCGTCGGGCCGTGGATTCGCGACCGGCGCGGGGCGGCCGGTCGCTCCGCTGTCCTCTCTCACGATCGTCTCGGCGTTCGCCGCCTTCTTCACGCGCCGCGGCCCGCGCGGGCCGTGCGCTTCTTCCAGCATCCGCTGTCGGTCCCCCTCGCCGGCCTGGAACAGCGCTTCCCACCAGCGCGCCAGCGCCGGGTCGGCCTCGCCGACCTCGCCGCGCAGGCGCAGGAAGTCGAGCCCGGCGCGAAAACGCGGCTGCTCGAGCAGCGTCGCCGCCGAGCTGGCCTGGCGGCGCTCGAAGCGCGGCTGCATCATCCAGATCTCGCGCATGTCGGCAGCGAGCTTGCCGCGACCCGAGATGTCGCCGATGCGCGCGTCGAAGGCGGCGTCGATCGCGTTCTGCAACGCCGGAATGGGCGGCTCGCCTTCGGCCCGCCGGCGCTTCCAGCCGTCCTGCACGTCGTGCCAGAGCATCGTCGCCAGCATGAAGCTGGGCGCCACCGGCTTGTCCGCGGCGACGCGCGCGTCGGTGTCGGCGAGCGCCAGTCGCACGAACTTCTCCCGCCCGTCATGCGCCATCGCCTCGTCGAGCGCGACGTCGAGCACCGGGAACACGCCGCGGTGCAGTCCCTGCTTTCTCAGCTCGACGATGCTCGCCAGCGCGTGGCCGGTCTGCAGCAGCTTGATCATCTCGTCGAAGGTGCGCGACGGCGGCACGTTGTCGAGCAGCGCCACCATGTCCTTGATCGGCGAGCGGGTCTTGGGCTCGATCTCGAAGCCGAGCTTGGCCGCGAAGCGCACCGCGCGGACGATGCGCACCGGGTCTTCGCGGTAGCGTGCGACCGGGTCGCCGATCATGCGCAGCAGCTTCTTCTTCGCGTCCTTGATGCCGCCGTGGTAGTCGACGACGACCTCGCGCAGCGGGTCGTAGTACATCGCGTTGACGGTGAAGTCGCGCCGCGCCGCGTCGTCGATCTGCGGCCCCCAGACGTTGTCGCGCAGCACCCGGCCGCTCGCGTCGACCACGTGGGTCTTGTCGGCCAACGCCCGGCGCGAGGTCTTCTCGTCGCCAGCGACCTGGTCGGCGTCGGCCGCGTCGAGCATGGCGCGGAAGGTCGAGACCTCGATCACCTCCGACAGCCCGCGATCCTGCCGGCCGCGGCCGAACACGACGTGGACGATGCGAAAGCGCCGGCCGATGATGAAGGCGCGCCGGAACAGTCCCTTGACCTGCTCCGGCGTGGCGTTGGTGGCGACGTCGAAGTCCTTCGGGCGCAGGCCGAGCAGGAGGTCGCGCACGGCGCCGCCGACGATGAAGGCCTCGTAGCCGGCATCGACGAGCGTCTGCACGACCTTGACGGCGCGCTCGTCGACGAGCAACGGATCGATGCCGTGCTCGTCCTTCCCGACCTCGATCCGCCTGGCAGCGCGGCCGCGGGAGCTGGAGGTCTTGCCGAGGAGCTTGTCGATGAAGTTCTTGATCATGCGGGTGTGGGCGGTGTGCGGCGTTCAACGTGCGCCGAACAGGTCGAGCACGCGCCAGCCGCGGCTCGCGGCGACCGAGGCGAGCTCGGCCGACGGGTTGGTCGCGACCGGCTCGGTCGCCATCTCGAGCAGGGGCAAGTCGTTCGGCGAGTCGCTGTATGCGACGACCCGGGAGAAGTCGCCCAGGCGCTCGCCGCGTCCGGCCAGCCATTGTCCGACACGCGCGACCTTGCCCTCGCGAAACGCCGGCGTGCCGTCGATGCGGCCGCTCAGGCGGCCGTCGGCGTCGCGCCCGAGCCGGGTCGTGACGACCGCGTCGCCCTCGACGCCGAAGGCGGCGGCGATCGGCCGCACGATGAAATCGTTCGTCGCGCTGGCGATGGCGACCAGGTCGCCGCGCGCGCGATGCGATGCCACGAGCGCGAGCGCCTCGGGCCTGATCGTCGGCTCGATCACCTCGTGCATGAAGCGGCGATGCGCGTCGTCGCGCTCGGCCTCGCTGCGAGCGGCGAGCGGCGCCGTTGCGAAGGCGACGTAGGCGTGGATGTCGAGCCGGCCGGCCTGGTAGTCGGCGTAGAAGCGGTCGTTGCCGGCGCGGAACGCCGCGCCGTCGACCCAGCCGATCGACACCATGAACTCGTTCCAGGCGTGGTCGGAGTCGATCGGCAGCAAGGTGCTGTCGAGGTCGAACACGGCCAGGCCGCGCCGGCTCGCCTCCTGCCCGGCCGTCGCTTTCGTCACGCGTCCTCCTCGCCTTCCATGCGCTTGAGCAGCGCGACGGTGATCGGACGCTGTGTCGACAGCGAGTAGGTGTCGAGCCGGTCGAGCAGCGCCATCAGGTGCTTGAGGTCGCGCGCGTGGCGTGTGAGCAGGTAGTCCATGACGTCGTCGGACAGAAAGGTGCCGCGGCGGTCGGCCTCGCGGCGCATCGCCGAGCGCACGTCGGGCTCGGCGAGCGGCGCGAGCGCGAAGACGTGGCCCCAGCCCAGGCGCGTGCGCAGGTCCTCGCGCAGGCCGAACGCGGCGAGGTCGACCGGCGGAACCGTCCCGGCGGCGACGACGACCGCGCCGTTCGCCTGCGCCGCGACGAAGACCGAGAACGCGGCGGCCTGCTGCGCCTCGTCGAGCCGCTGGCAGTCGTCGATCGCGTAGCGGTCGCATCGCTCGGGCAGCGACCACGGCGCCGGCACGTCGGCGCCGAGGAAGACGGCGCGCTGGCCCTCGGCGAGTGCCCGGTCGGTCGCGGCGTGCAGCAGGTGCGTCTTGCCGCTGCCTTCGGCACCCCAGAGGTAGACCGGCGGCGCGCCGACGGCGAGCGACGCGAGGTGCACCACCGCAGCGGCGTTCGGCCCGGGCAGCAGGTTGTCGAAGCTCATCGCCGGCTCCGGCCCCATCGACAGCGGGATCTGCTTCATGCCGGGCCGCGGCCGGCGTCGTCGCCGTCTTCGTGGTCCCGATAGAGACGGCTTTTCGAATAGCCGGCACGGACGCGCGCCGCGACGACCGACAGCAGCGCGCTCGCCGGCAGCGCGAGCAGCACGCCGACGAAGCCGAACAGCCGGCCGAAGGCGAACAGCGCGAAGATGACCGTCAGCGGGCTCATGCCGATCCGCGACCCGACCAGCTTGGGCGTGAGGAAGAGGCCCTCGACGATCTGCCCTGCGCCGTACACGGCGAGCACCGACAGCGGCCCTTGCCAACCGGCGAACTGCAGCGTGCCGGCGAGCAGCGCGAGGACCAGTCCGAAGCCGAAGCCGACGTACGGGATGAACAGCGCCAGCCCGGTGAAGACGCCGACCGGAACCGCGAGCTCGAAGCCAAGCAGCGTCAGACCGATGCTGTAGAACGCCGCCATCAATAGCATCACGAGGAGCTGGCCGCGCAGGTACTGGCCGAGCACCTGGTCGCAATCGGCGAAGAACGCGTCGACGCGGCGGCGCAGCCTCGGCGGCACGAGCGCACGCGTCCGGGCGACGTAGCCCGGCCACTCCATGAGGACGAAGAACAGGACCACCGGCACCAGCACGCCGTAGCCGACGACGGCGAACAGCACGCTGCCGCCGAAGCGCGCGGAGGCTAGCGCGGCGGCGAGCGAGTCGTCCCAGTTGGCGCCGACGTACTTGACGACGAAAGCGCGCAGCCCTGCGGCGTCGAGCGTGACGTCGATCCCCATCTGGCGCAACCACGGCGTCAGGGAGACGTTGGCGCGCTCGACCAGCAGCGGCAGCTGGTCGCGCAGCAGCGGCAGCTCGCGCGACAGGATGGGCACGACGAGCAGCACCAGCAGCGCCGCGGCGAGCAGCGCCCCGATCTCCACGAACGCAACGGCGATGAACCTCGGCACACCACGCGCGGCGAGCTTTTCCACCGGCGGATGCAGCGCGTAGGCGAGCACCGTGCCGACGGCGAACGGCGTCAGCACCGGCGCGAGCAGCCAGATGGCCACGGCGATCACGGCGGCGATCGCGAGCCAATGCAGCGCGCGCCGCTGTTCGGCGGAGATGGTCACGCGAGAGCCGCCACGCGCTCAGAGCCGGGGTTCGTGCAGGGGCTCAATGCAGGCGGAATCGACCATGGTCGTCCGGCTCGGCCAGCTCGGCGAGGCGCCTGGCGCTCTCGACGCGGTCGACCGCGTCGGGCGCGTTCTCGAGGTAGCTGCCGAGGTCGATCATCGCCTGTCGCCGCGCGCCGAGCGCGGCGTGGACCAGGCCGCGGTCGCGCCGCTCGTCCCACGCCTCGGGCAGGAGGACGACGAGCCGGTCGCAGACGGCGACGAGGCGCGTCGAGTCGTCCCTGCTGCGGAACACCTCCTTGAGGTTGCGCAGGATGCGCGCCAGGGTCTCGCGCGGCGTCGCTGCCCTGAGAAACGAAGACAGCGGGATTTCGCGCCGGCCGCCGCGGCCACGACGATGCGGCGCGAGCATCGAGTCGAGGGTGTCGCGCGACAGCGACTGGCCGGTGAACGGATCGATGACGATCTCGCCCTGCGGCAAGCGCACCTTGGCGAGGTAGTGGCCGGGGAACGAGACGCCGTCGGCCTCGAGGCCGATCTCCCGGGCGAGCTCGACATAGAGCACGGCAAGCGTGATCGGGATGCCGCGCCGCGACTCGAGCACGGCATGCACATAGCTGTTGCGCGGGTCGTAGTAGTCGTTGACGTTGCCGGCGAAGCCGAGCTCCTGGAAGAAGAAGCGGTTGAGGATGCGCAACCGCTGCAGCTGTCCGGCATCGGCGGCGAGCCGGGCGCGCAGGCGCGCACCCAGCGAATCGAGCTCGGCCAGCGGCGCCTGCGTGTCGAGCCCGGGCTCTTCGCAGTGGGCGATCGCGATCGCCGCCTCGATGAAGGGCATGCGGGCGTCTTCGGCGACGAGCGAGGCGAAATAGTCGAGCGCCGTCGGCGGGAGTAGCGGCAGCGGGCCAGACATCGGCGGCGAGTTTAGGGCTTCGGCGGCGGCCCGAGTGCGCCGCGGGCGAAGTCGCGTGGCCTGAGGCCGAACGCGGCGAGGCCGACGAAATAGACGAGCGCGGCGCAGCCGAGGCACGCCGCCATGAGGGCGATCCGCCCCGCCTCGCCGCCGGCCGGATGGATCCAGTCGATCCGGGCCTGCGCCAGCGCGAGCCCGCCGCCGAGGATCAGCGTCGACACGCCGACCGCGACCAGGAACCGCCCCCAGCCCGGCGCCGGTCGATAGGCGCCGCGGCGGCGCAAGGCGAAGAACAGCCACACCGCGTTGACGAGCGCGCCGACGCCGACCGAGAGCGCCAGCCCGGCGTGCCGGAACATCGGCACGAAGACGAGGTTGAGCGTCTGCACGACGACGAGCACGACGACGGCGATCTTCACCGGCGTCTTCAGATCCTGGCGCGCGTAGAACCCCGGTGCCAGCACCTTGACGCCGATCAGCCCGAGCAGGCCGACCCCGTAGCCACGCAAGGCGAGCGCGGTCTGCGCCACGGCGGCGGCGTCGAAGCTGCCTCGGCCAAACAGCGTCGCGATCAGCGCTTCGGGAAAGACGAGCAGCGCCACGGTGCACGGCAACGCCAGGGCGAGCGTGAGCCGCAGGCCCCAGTCGAGCATCCCGGAATAGCCGTCGGCGTCGCTGCGCGCCTGCGCGGCGGCGAGTTGCGGGATCAGCACCGAGCCGACAGCGACGCCGAGCAGCGCGGTCGGAAACTCCATCAGCCGGCTGGCGAAGTCGAGCCACGACACGGCGCCCACGCCCTGGTGCGACGCGATCTGGGTGTTGATGAGCACCGAGATCTGCGCGACCGAGACGCCGAGCAGTGCCGGCGCCATCTGCTTGAGGACGCGACGAACGCCCGGGTTCCGCCACGCCTGGGCGACGAGCGCCGGCCGCAGCGCGACCCGCGGCAGCACGCCGATGCGCGCCAGCGCGGGCACCTGCACCGCGAGCTGCAGCACGCCGCCGAGCATCACGCCGGCCGCCAACGAGTAGACGCGTTCGAAGCCGTGATCGGCCAGCCACGGTCCGAGGCCGACGACGCCGCCGATCATCGCCACGTTGAGCAGCATCGGCGTCACCGCCGGCACCGCGAACCGGCGCCAGGTGTTGAGGATGCCGGCGGAGAGCGACACCAGCGAGATGAAGCCGATGTAGGGAAACATCAGACGCGTCATCACCACCGCGTCGTCGAAGCGCGCGAGTCCCGACGCCATCGCCCAGACGACGACGGGCGCGGCGACGACACCGATCACGCAGGTCGCGACCAGCAGCCAGAACAGCACCGTCGCGACGGCGTCGATCATGAAGCGGGTCGACGCGTCGCCCCCCGCCTCGCGGGCATGCGCGAGTGCCGGGACGAAGGCCTGGGTGAAGGCGCCCTCGCCGAACAGCCGGCGCAGCAGGTTGGGGATGCGGAACGCGACGTAGAAGGCGTCGAGCGTGGCCCCGGCGCCGAACACGGAGGCCATGACGGCGTCGCGGGCCAGGCCGGTGATGCGCGAGGCGAGCGTGAGCAGCGAGATGGTCGACGCCGCTCGCAGAAGATTCATGCCGCCGATGCTATACTCGCGGGCTTAGCTGAAGCTGCCCGAACACCGATCAATGGCCACTGCCACCAAAGCCAAGAAGAAGACCGTCCGCATCGCTTCGGGCCTCAAGCGCGTCCGCCAGGACGTCAAGCTCAACGCCGCGAACACCGCGCTGCGCTCCAAGTTCCGCACCGTCATCAAGAACGTGCAGAAGGCGGTCGACGCCGGCGACAAGGCCAAGGCCGCCGAACTGTTCAAGACGGCCCAGCCCGTGATCGACTCCGTCGCCGACAAGGGCCTGTTCCACAAGAACAAGGCGGCCCGGCACAAGAGCCGGCTGTCGGCCAAGGTCAAGGCGCTCGCAGCCGCGGCCTGAAGACGCCGCTCCGCGAGAAAGGCCCGCTTCGGCGGGCCTTCGCGTTCATGGCGATCCGGCGATCGGATCGCTGACGACGAGATCGTTGTCGCGCGCGAAGTTCATGACGAAGTCCCACGCCATCGGCTCCACGTCGCGCAGCTGCCGGTCGACGAGCACGCCCTTGACGCCGTCGATCAGGCGCGGAACGCACAGCGGCGAGTAGCCGATGTAGGCGCCGCGCCCGCCGGAGGTTCCCTCTGGGCGGAAGCACGACATCGCGCCGGCGAGGCGCTCGGCCCAGTCGCTCGGGCGAAACGACTTGCCATCGCGCGTGACGCCCTGGATGAAGACGAGCGACGGTGCGGACACGGAGGCGATTGTCGTCGTGGCAGGCGCGAGGTCGCGCGGTGCAACACGCGGGCAACGTGCCGAAAGACCGGCTCGTAGAATTCGCCCTCCTCGCAAACCCGCCACGGGAGTGCCGAATTCCATGAACGCGCCCGAGAAGCTGCCCGCCGCCCCTTCCACCGCTTCCGGTGCGGAGCCGCACGTGATGAAGACCTACGGGCGACTGCCGATCGCGCTGTCGCACGGCGACGGCTGCTGGCTGTGGGACACCGAGGGCAAGCGCTACCTCGACGCGCTCGCCGGCATCGCCGTCAACACGCTCGGCCACGCCCACCCGAAACTCGTCGCTGCGCTGACCGACCAGATCGGCAAGATCGTCCACAGCTCGAACTACTACCTGGTGCCGCTGCAGGAGCAGCTCGCCGCGAAGCTGGTCGAGCTGTCGGGGCTGACCAACGTCTTCTTCTGCAACTCGGGCCTGGAGGCGAACGAGGCGGCGCTCAAGATCGCCCGCAAGTTCGGCCACGACAAGGGCATCGAGCGCCCGGAGATCGTGGTCTACGACCAGGCGTTCCACGGCCGCTCGATCGCGACGCTGTCGGCCACCGGCAACCCGAAGGTGCAGGCCGGCTTCGGGCCGCTGGTCGAGGGCTTCGTTCGCGTGCCGCTGAACGACGCGGCGTCTGTCGAGCGCGTCGCGAAGGCGAATCGCAACGTCGTGGCCGTGTTCCTCGAGGTGATCCAGGGCGAAGGCGGGATCCGGCCGACGACGGTCGAGTACCTGCGCGAGATTCGCCGCATCTGCGACGCCAACGACTGGCTGCTCATGCTCGACGAGGTGCAGTGCGGCATGGGCCGCACCGGCAAATGGTTCGCGCACCAGTGGGCGGACATCAAGCCCGACGTGATGCCGCTCGCCAAGGGGCTCGGCTCCGGAGTGCCGATCGGCGCGGTCGTGTGCGGGCCGCGCGCCGCCGGCGTCATGGGCCCGGGCAACCACGGCAGCACGTTCGGCGGCAACCCGCTGGCGATGCGGGCCGGCGTGGAGACGTTGCGCGTCATGGAGGACGACGGCCTGCTCGCCAACGCCGCGGCAGTGGGTGCCGCGCTCATGGCCTCGCTCGAGCGCGAGCTCGCCGGCACGGCGGGCGTGGTCGAGGTGCGCGGTCAGGGCCTGATGATCGGCATCGAGCTCGACCGGCCGTGCGGCGCACTGCTGCAGCAGGCTGCCGACGCGGGCCTCATGATCAGCGTCACGGCCGAGCGGGTGGTGCGGCTGCTGCCGGCGCTGATCCTTCGCCGCGACGAGGCCGACGAGATCGTGCGGCGCCTCGCGCCGCTGATCCGCGCGTTTCTCGCCGTGCCGGTCGCCGCCCCGGCTCCCGCGCCGGAATGAAGCCGGGCATGTCGCTGATCCGGCATTACCTGCAGTTCAGCGACCTGCGCGCCGAGGAGTACGCCTACCTGTTCGAGCGCGCCTCGATCATCAAGAAGCGCTTCAAGAACTACGAGAAGTTCACGCCGCTGGTCGACCGGACGCTGGCGATGATCTTCGAGAAGGCGTCGACGCGAACGCGCGTCAGCTTCGAGGCCGGCATGTACCAGATGGGCGGCTCGGTCGTCCACCTGACAACGGGCGACAGCCACCTCGGCCGCGCCGAGCCGGTCGAGGACACGGCGCGCGTGATCAGCCGGATGGTCGACATCGTCATGATCCGAACCTACGAGCAGGCCAAGCTCGAGGCCTTCGCTGCGCACTCGCGCGTTCCGGTCGTCAACGGCCTGACCAACGAGTACCACCCCTGCCAGATCCTGGCCGACGTGTTCACCTGCATCGAGCAGCGCGGGCCGATGGTCGGCAAGACGGTGGCCTGGGTCGGCGACGGCAACAACATGGCCGCGACCTGGCTGCAGGCCGCCGACGTTCTCGGCTTCACGCTGCATGTGAGCACGCCGCGTGGCTACGAGGTCGACCCGGCGAGCGTCGGCGTCAAGAACCGCGACTGCCTGAAGGTGTTCCGCGACCCGATCGACGCCTGTTGCAACGCCGACGTCGTGACGACCGACGTCTGGACGAGCATGGGCTACGAGGCCGAGAGCGAGGCGCGGGAGAAGGCCTTCGCCGACTGGTGCGTCGATGCCGAGATGATGGCCGCAGCGCGCCCCGACGCGCTCTTCATGCACTGCCTGCCGGCGCACCGCGGCGAAGAGGTCGCCGCCGAGGTGATCGACGGGCCGCAGTCGGTCGTGTGGGACGAGGCGGAGAACCGCATGCACGCGCAGAAGGCGTTGATGGAGTACCTGCTGCTGGGGCGGATCGGCTGATCGCCCGGCATGAACGCCGTCACGACGGCTCTTCCAGGACCTCCGCCGGCGCCGCCGACTTCCGCCTCCACGTCACCATCGCGACGCCGACGCACGCGACGATCATGCCGGCCCACATCACCGGCGTCGGCGGAACGCCGAACACGGCCCACTCGCACAGCACGGCAACCGGCGGCGTGAGGTAGAGCAGGCTCGTCACGCTCGTCGCCTCGCCCCGGCGCAGGAGGACGAGCAGCACCGAGAAGGCGCCGATCGAGGCGAAGACGACGTGGTACACGAGCGTGACGGCGAGGCCGGCGTTCCACCGGATGGCGAAGCCCTCGACCGCGACCGCCAGCGGCAGCATGACGATCGCCGTCGTGCCGAGGTGGATGCAGGTCGCGGCGCGAAGGTCGATCCCGGCGCACCGATAGCGCTGGTAGAGCGTGCCGGCGGTGACGCTCGCCAGCGCCCAGACCACCGCCGCGACGCTCGCCGGCGTGAGCCCGGCGCCGTCGACACGGTCGAACACGACCAGCGCGACGCCGCCGAGCCCGACCGCGATGCCGGCGACCTGCAACCGCCCGAGGCGCTCGGCGAACAGCACCGCGACGAGCACGGCGGTGGCCAGCGGCTGCAGCGCGAGCACCAGCGCCGTCACGCCCGCCGACAGCCCCCAGCGTTGCGCGTAGTGGCTGCCGCCGAGGTAGGCGCCGTGCGTCAGCAGGCCGGCGAGCGCGGCGTGGCCCCAGTCGGCAGGGCGCGTCGGCCAGCGTGCGCGCAGACCGAACAGGACGATCGCCACCGCGAACGCGATCCAGTAGCGGACGGCGATGTAGGTGAAAGGCGACGCGTACTGAAGCGCGTAGCGTGAAGCGACGAAGCCGCTGCCCCAGACGGTGACGAAATAGGTGGCCAGACCCCATCGCCATGCCGGAGCGAGCGGCTTCGGCGCCCCGTGTGCCTCCGCGTGGCTCACCGCGACGCTCCCGTGTCCCAGTCGCCCTCCGCCATGTCCGGAACCATATCAGCCGCTGACGCGACATCGACTCGATGTGTCCGATTCCACCGACACCACAGCGGCGTCGGGTTTGCTACCGTCCAGACATGCGACCCCGCAGCGACAAGCAGCCGACCACCCGCACCGACGCCGAAGCGCTCGACCGCGACGACCCGCTGGCGACGTTGCGCGATGCGTTCGCGCTGCCCGACGGTGTCGTCTACCTCGACGGCAACTCGCTCGGCGCGTGCCCGAAGCGCACCGCGGCGCGGGTCGCCGAGACGATCGAGCGCGAGTGGGCGCACGACCTCATCACGAGCTGGAACCGCGCCGGCTGGATCGATCTCGCACGCCGCGTCGGCGACGGCATCGCCACGCTCGTCGGCGCGCGCCCCGGCGAGATCAGTGTCGGCGATTCGACATCGGTCAACCTGTACAAGGCGCTGCACGTCGCGTGCGCGATGCAGGCCGCCGACCGGCCTGAGCGGCGCACCATCGTCTCGGAGCGCGCGAACTTCCCGACCGATCTGTACATCGCCGACAGCATCGCCCGACCGTTCGGGTTCGAGCTGGCCCTGGTCGACACCACCGGCGACCCGGCCGCCGATCATGCCGCGATCGAGGCTGCGCTGGACGAGCGGCTCGCGGTGCTCATGCTCACGCACGTCGACTACCGCAGCGGTCGCATGCTCGACATGGCTGCACTCACCCGCAAGGCGCACGACGCCGGCGGCCTGGCGGGGTGGGATCTCGCGCACTCGGCGGGGGCCGTGCCCGTCGACCTGCACGCGGCGCACGCCGACTTCTCCGTCGGCTGCGGCTACAAGTACCTCAACGGCGGCCCTGGCGCACCGGCGTTCGTCTGGGCGCATCCCCGCCACACCGAGCGCATGGACCGCGACGGGATGTCGCAGCCCCTTTCGGGCTGGCTCGGCCACGCGTCGCCGTTCGCCTTCACGGCCGACTACCGGCCCGCCGCCGGCATGGCGCGTTTCGTCGCCGGCACCCCGCCGATCCTGGCGATGCGGGCACTCGAATGCGGCGTGTCGGTGTTCGCCGAGGCAGAACCGCTCGGCGGAATGGCGGCACTGCGGGCCAAGTCCCTCGCGCTCGCGTCGTGCTTCCTCGACCGCCTCGAAGCGTCGTGCCCGGACCTGCGCAGCGTCACGCCGCGCGATCCTGCGCATCGCGGCAGCCAGGCCAGCCTCGCCCACGACGACGGTTATGCCGTCATGCAGGCGCTCATCGAGCGCGACGTCATCGGCGACTTCCGCGCTGGCGACGCCACGACCGGCTCGCCGAACCTGCTGCGCTTCGGCTTCGCGCCGCTCTACACCCGCTTCGTCGACGCGTGGGATGCAGCGGAAGCACTCGCCGACGTACTCGCGAGCGGCGCCTGGAAAGCGCCGCGCTTTGCCGAGCGCGCCGCCGTCACCTGAGCCTGGCGCCTGCCACGAGACTTCGATGAGCCCACACGACGACGCTCCGGCCGCTGCGAACCCGCACGGCGCCAAGGTCGACTTCAGCCGCGACATGAGCTACGGCGACTACCTCCACCTCGACGCGGTGCTCGGCGCGCAGCAGCTGCGCTCGAACGCGCACGACGAGATGCTCTTCATCGTCCAGCACCAGGTGAGCGAGCTGTGGATGAAGCTGATGCTGCACGAGCTCGAGGCGGCGATCGCCGCCGTCGCAGCCGACGACGTGCAGCCGGCGTTCAAGATGCTCGCCCGCGTCAGCAAGATCATGGACCAGCTCGTCCACGCCTGGGACGTGCTGGCGACGATGACGCCGCCCGAGTACTCGGCCATGCGTCCGTCGCTCGCGTCGTCTAGCGGCTTCCAGAGCTGGCAGTACCGGCTGATCGAGTTCCGCCTCGGCAACAAGAACGCCGAGATGCTCAAGCCGCACGCGCACCGGCCCGACCTGCTGGCGCGCGTGGCCGCGGCTCACGTCGAACCGTCGCTCTATGACGAGGCACTGCGGTTGCTGGCCCGGCGCGGCCTGCCGGTACCCGCCGACCACGTCGAGCGCGACTGGTCGAAGCCCTACGAGGCGAGCGACGGCGTCGAAGCGGCGTGGCTCGTCGTCTACCGCGACCCGAAGGCGCACTGGGACCTGTACCAGCTCGGCGAGGAGCTGACCGACCTGGAGGACACGTTCCGCCTCTGGCGCTTCCGCCACGTGACCACGGTCGAGCGCATCATCGGCTTCAAGCGCGGCACCGGCGGCACCGGCGGCGTCAGCTACCTGCGCAAGATGCTCGACGTGGTGCTGTTCCCCGAGATCTGGCGCCTGCGCACGATGCTCTGAGGCCTGGGCGATCTTTTGCCCGCGCGGATGCCGTGATGCCGAAAGCCCGCAAGCCCGACGCCGCGACCGTGCGCCTGCGAACGCGCGTCACGATCGGCGAGCAGGTCGCGATCGGGCCGGGCAAGGTCGAGCTGCTCGAGGCGGTCGCCAGCGAGGGATCGATCTCCGCGGCGGCGCGCAGCATCGGCATGTCGTACAAGCGCGCCTGGCTGCTGATCGACGAGCTCAACCGTGGCCTGCGCGAGCCGGCAACGGAGACGGCCCAGGGCGGCGAACGCGGCGGCGGCGCACGCCTGACCCGCTGCGGCGAGCAGGTGGTGCGCCATTACCGGCAGGCCGAGGCCGACGCGATGCGCGCCGGCGCCCCGCAGATGCGTCGGTTGCTCGCCCTGCTGCGGAGCTGAAACGCCGCGGTTCGTCGCAGGTCGCTATAGTCCGCCGAATACATCGGTCGGCCGCCCCGGCCGGACCTCGCGGGAGCCGCATTGGAAGAAGCGTGGGTCGCCCTCGGCCTGTCGTTGAAGGTCGCGCTGTGGGCCACGTCGATCGACCTCGTGCTCGGCGTCGCCGTCGGCTATGCGCTTGCGCGGCTGCGCTTTCGCGGTCGCGAGCTGGTCGACTCCATGCTGCTGCTTCCCATGGTGCTGCCGCCGACGGTGCTCGGCTACTACCTGCTCGTCGTCGTCGGCCGCAACGGCTGGCTCGGCGGCTGGCTCGACGCGACCTTCGGCATCCGCCTCGTCTTCACCTGGCAGGGCGCGGTGATCGCCGCCGCGCTCGTCGCCTTCCCGTTCGTCTGCAAGTCGGCGCGGGCCGCGTTCGAGTCCGTCGAGCTGCAGCTCGAGCAGGCGGCACGCGTCCTCGGGCTCGGCGAAGCGGCGGTGTTCTGCCGCGTGACGCTGCCGCTCGCCTGGCGCGGCATCCTCGCCGGAACGCTGCTCGCGTTCGCGCGCGCGCTCGGCGAGTTCGGCGCCACGTTGATGGTCGCCGGCAGCATCGCCGGCAAGACGCAGACGCTGTCGATCGCCGTCTACGAGGCCGTGCAGGCCGGCCGCGACGGCCTCGCCAACGGGCTCGTCGCGCTCACCTCGGTGACGTGCATCGTCGTCCTGCTGCTCGCAGGGCGACTGGCGCCGGCGCGCATCCCGGGTCGCAGCTGATGCGCTGGGACGTCGCCGTGCAGCGCTGCGTCGGCGAGGGCGCCGAGCGCTTCACGCTCGACGTGTCGTTCGCCGACGTCGCCTCGCGCCTGGTCCTGTTCGGCCCGTCGGGCGCCGGCAAGACGCTGACGCTGAAGGCGATCGCCGGCCTGCTCGAGCCCGACGACGGGCATGTGAGGATCGACGGCGAGACCCTGTTCGACCGCGCCACCAACGTCGGCGTCCCCGCGCGTCGACGGGGCTTCGCATTCCTGTTCCAGGAGTACGCCCTCTTCCCGCATCTCACGGTGCGGCAGAACATCGCCTTCGGCGTCCAGCGGGGGTTGCGCAATCCGTCGCGCGATGCGGTCCACGAGGGCGTCGCGCACTGGCTCTCCGCCTTCGAGCTCGAGCCGCTCGCCAGACGCTACCCCGACCAGCTCTCGGGTGGGCAACGCCAGCGCACCGCGCTCGCCCGCGCGCTCGTCGCGAGCCCACGCGCGCTGCTGCTCGACGAGCCGTTCTCGTCGATCGACCGACCACTGCGCGAGCGGCTGCGCGCCGAGTTGCTGGAGCTGCAGCAGCGCCTGTCGCTGCCGATGCTGCTCATCAGCCACGACCCGGCCGACATCGACGCGTTCGCCGACGCGGTGGTGCGGATCGACGCAGGGCGCGTCGACCGAACCGCGTCGGTCTCGCCTGCCGGGAGCTCGAGCCGCTAGCGCGCCGCGACGGCCTTCCCGGGCGCCGTGCCGCTCCGCGCGATCGACCCCGCGCCGCTGCCCTCGACCGGCATCCGCTTGTCGCGCCATTCCGGCATGCCGCCGCGGAACCAGTAGACGTTCGCGTGGCCTGCACCCACCGCGGCGCGCGACGCCTTGTACGACTTCCAGCACTCCGGGCCATTGCAGAGGAAGACCACCGGCTTGTCCTTCGGGATCTTCGCCAGCGCCGAGAAGTCGTCCTTGGCGGCGTCGAAGTCGGCCTCCTTGAGGCTCTTCTCGAGGTACGACACCAGGACCGCGCCCTTCACGTGCTCGCTGTCGTATTCCTTCTGGCTGCGCGTGTCGGCGACGACGACGCCGTGCTTCATCAGCTCGGCCACTTCCTCGGCACCGACGCGCCTGGCGCCCTTGATCGTGTCGGGTGTCGTGATGCCGAGCGAGGCGACATAGGTGAACTGCCTGGCCGCGTCCGCCGTGGCGATTCGAAATCGACCGATGCCGGGAATCGTGCCGTCGCCGGAGTTGACCCACTCGGTGAGGCGAGCGCATTCGGAGGCGCAGAAGTCGCGCCGGACCACCATGTTCATGCCGCCGGGAACGGCGCGCGTCGCCTTCAGGATCTTCGCCTGGTTCGGATGCTGCGCCATCCAGTCCTTGGCCTGCTTCTCGTCGGTGATGGTCACGTCGGCCGCGCCGAACGACAGCGCCATCAGACCGCCGCCGCTGGTGTTTCCGTAGGTCACCTTCGAGAACTGCTTGAGCTTGAGCCCCGATTCGTTGAGCAGGCCCTTGGCGACGTAGCTGCGCAGCGAATCCTGCTGCGGCAGGTAGAGCCGGGTGCCTGCGAGCTTGTCGACGCTGTCGATGCCGTTCTTCGCGACGAGCACGTAGACCTGCTCCTGCCCGCTCGTCGCGAGCAACTGGTAGGCGTGCAGGATCGCCGATGCCGTGACGTGCGCGGGGGCGATGATGATGTCGTTCTCGAGCGTGCGGCTGGCGCGCATGACTTCGGCCATCGACGAGGTCTGCGTGACCATCGCCCTGGCGCCGAGGGCGCGCGTCATCGACTGCGCCGGCGCCAGCGCCGCGCTGAGCAGCACGTCGCCGCTGCTGTCGGCCGGGTCGACGCCGAGCAGCACGCGGACGTCCGCTGCGAGAGCCGGCGCGGCGCCCAGCGAGAACAAGGCCACGAGCGCCGTGGCGGCGCTGCGGACGGCGCGCAGGGAGGACTGCTGCAGCATGACGCTCTCCTGTCGCCGGGAGATGGCGACGAAAGCGGGCGAGCTTAGCGGCAGCGACCCGTCCCGGCCACCTGGCCGTGCCGACTAGTTCACGAGTCCGCAGGCCGAGGCGATCGGAACGCTCATCCGAGCTTGACGGGAACGAAGATCTTCTCGCCGTCGCGCTGGACGAGCAGCGCCACGCTCTTGGGCTTGCCGGCGAGCACGCCCTTGAGCTGCTCGACCGACTGCACGCTCCTGCCGTTGATGGCGAGCAGCACGTCGCCCTGCTGGATGCCGGCACGCGCCGCCGAGCCGTCGACCTCCTCGACGAGCAGGCCCGAGTCGACCTTCGCCTCGCGCTGCTCCTCGCGGGTC
>JBBSUK010000022.1:0-35159 GCA_038234975.1 Burkholderiales bacterium | reverse complement strand
GCGCAGTTCTTGGCCAGGATGGTGATGCCGCGCTCGCGCTCGAGGTCGTTCGAGTCCATCACCCGCTCGGCGACCTTCTCGTGGGCGCGGAAGGTGCCGCTTTGTCTCAGCAGCTGATCGACGAGCGTCGTCTTGCCGTGGTCGACGTGGGCGATGATGGCGATGTTGCGGATCTGGCGGGTCATGGTGTCGGTGTCGTCGTTCGCGCGATGCGGCCGACTTCGTCGGGGCTGAGGAGACGGGTGGCGATCAGCTCGCCCGCGGCGATGCGGGCGATGCCGAGAAAGGCGGGCAGCATGCGGGCGCCGCCGTGCGGAGGAGGCCCGTAGACGCGAACCTGCGCGGCGTCGTCGCGTGGCGTGCGCCGGCGCAGCCCGGTGAGAAAGCGCGCCGCGTCGTCCGCGTCGAGGACGACATCGGGCCAGCCGGCGACGAGCGCGTCGGCCGGGCCCAGGCGGGCCTCGCGGGCGGCGGCGTCCATCGCCTCGAGCGCGTCCAGCGTCACCGCATCGTCGAGGGTGAAGCCTGCGCTTTCGGTGCGGCGCAGCGCGGCCAGGTGCGCGCCGCAGCCGAGCGCCTCGCCGATGCTCTCGGCAAGGGTGCGGATGTAGGTGCCCTTGCTGCAACGGACGTCGATCGTCCAGGTGTCGGCGTCGATCTCGACCGCGCCCACGACGGCGATCGCATGCACGTCGACCTCGCGGGCCTCGCGTTCGACCTCGACGCCGGCCCTTGCGTAGTCGTACAGCGGCCTGCCTTCGTGCTTGAGCGCCGAGTGCATCGGCGGCGTCTGGGCGATGCGGCCGACGTGGGAGCGGCAGGCGCGTTCGAGGTCGTCGCGGGTCACGTCGACGGGCCGCGTCACGGTGACCTCGCCCTCGCGGTCGCCGGTCGTCGTCGTCATGCCGAGCGCGAGCGTGGCGAGGTAGCGCTTGTCGCCGTCGAGGCCGACTTGCGACAGTTTGGTCGCCGCACCGAAGACGAGCGGCAGCACGCCGCTCGCGAGCGGGTCGAGCGTTCCGGTGTGGCCGGCCTTCTCGGCGCCGAGCAGGCGCCGCGCCCGCTGCAGCGCCGCCGTGCTCGTCAGGCCGACCGGCTTGTCGAGCACGAGCACGCCGTCGACGGCGCGGCGAGGTGCGCGAACGCGCGACGCGGCCTGCATCAGTCCTTCGCCTGCATCGCGTTCGCCCGGGCGATCAGCTCCGACAGCTCGGCCGCGCGCTCGGTCGTGCGATCGAACTTGAAGTGCAGCGTCGGCACGGTGTGCAGCTTGAGCCGCTTGAAGAGGCCGTTGCGGACGTATCCCGCAGCCTCGTTCAACGCTGTCTCGGTCTCGCCGGCGTCGCCGACGAGCACCGAGAAGAAGACGTTCGCGTGCGCGTAGTCGGGCGAGACCTCGACGGCGTGCAGCGTCACCATGCCGATGCGCGGGTCCTTCAGCTCGCGAATGAGCTCCGCCAGGTCGCGCTGGATCTGATCCGCGACGCGATAGCTTCGATTGGGGATCGATGGCTTGTGGCGCATGGTTGGGCTCCAAACGAGAACCCCGCCGACCCGTGGAGGGGTTGGCGGGGTTCGAAGGGTGATTTCGACGACCGCCTATAGCGTTCGCGCCACTTCCTTCACCTCGTAGAACTCGAGCTGATCGCCTTCCTTGAGGTCGATGATGTTCTTCAGCTTGATGCCGCACTCGAAGCCGGCCGCCACTTCGCGGACGTCGTCCTTGATGCGGCGCACCGACTCGACCTCTCCCGCATGAACGACGATGTTCTCGCGCAGCAGGCGGAAGCGCGCACCGCGGCGGACAACGCCCGCCGTGACCATCGAGCCCGCCACCACGCCGATCTTCGACGCGTTGAACACCGTGCGAATCTCGGCCGTGCCGATCGTCTCCTCGCGCTGCTCCGGCGCAAGCATGCCGGTCATCGCCGCCTTGATCTCGTCGACCGCGTCGTAGATGATGTTGTAGTAGCGGATGTCGACGCCGTTGTTCTCGGCGAGCTTGCGCGAGCCGGCGTCGGCGCGCACGTTGAAGCCGATGATCACGGCCTTCGAGGCGATGGCGAGGTTGATGTCGCTTTCGCTGATACCGCCGACCGCGGCGTGCACGATCTGAACCTTGACTTCGTCGGTCGAGAGCTTGAGCAGCGACTGAGCCAGCGCTTCCTGCGAGCCCTGCACGTCGGACTTGATGATCAGTGGCAGCACCTGCTTGGCGCTCTGCCCCATCTGATCCATCATGCTTTCGAGGTTCGCGGCCTGGCGGCGCGCGAGTTTGACGTCGCGGTACTTGCCCTGGCGGAAGGTGGCGATCTCGCGGGCCCGGCGCTCGTCGCCGAGCACCATGAACTCGTCGCCGGCCTGCGGCACTTCGGTCAGGCCCTGGATCTCGACCGGGATCGACGGGCCGGCCTTGTCGATCGGCTTGCCGTCCTCGTCGAGCATCGCACGCACGCGACCAAAGCTCGAACCTGCGAGCACGACATCGCCGCGCTTCAGGGTTCCGCTCTGAACGAGCACGGTCGCAACCGGGCCTCGACCCTTGTCGAGCTGCGCCTCGATGACGATGCCCTTGGCCATCGCGTCGACCGGCGCCTTCAGCTCGAGCACCTCGGCCTGCAGCAGCACCTGCTCGAGCAGCGCGTCGATGCCGTCGCCGGTCTTTGCCGACACCGCCACGAACGGCGAATCGCCGCCGAAGTCCTCCGGAACGACCTGCTCGGCCACGAGCTCGCTCTTGACGCGCTCGAGATTGGCGTCGGGTTTGTCGACCTTGTTCATCGCCACCACGATCGGCACCTTCGCCGCCCTGGCGTGCGAGATGGCTTCCTTGGTCTGCGGCATGACGCCGTCGTCAGCCGCGACCACGAGGATGACGATGTCGGTCGCCTTCGCACCGCGCGCCCGCATCGCGGTGAACGCGGCGTGACCCGGGGTGTCGAGGAAGGTGATCATGCCCCGCGGCGTCTCGACGTGATACGCGCCGATGTGCTGCGTGATGCCACCGGCCTCGCCCTGCGCCACGCGGCTGGCGCGGATGCGGTCGAGCAGCGACGTCTTGCCGTGGTCGACGTGGCCCATGACCGTGACGACCGGCGCGCGGGACACCGACTCGTGCTCGCCCTCGACGTCGGTGTCCTCGAGAAAGGCTTCGGGGTCGTCGAGCTTGGCGGCCAGCGCGGTGTGGCCCATCTCCTCGACGACGATCATCGCCGTCTCCTGGTCGAGCTGCTGGTTGATGGTGACCATCTGGCCGAGTTTCATCAGGTGCTTGATGACCTCAGACGCCTTGATCGACATCTTGTGCGCGAGGTCGGCCACCGAGATCGTCTCGGGGATGTGGACCTCCTGGGCCTGGAACTCGGCCGGCGCGGTGTAGCTGCTCGGCGCATCGTCGTTGCGGTCGCCGCGGCGGCCGGAACGCGGCGCGCGCCAGCCAGCACGCCCTGCGCCGCCTGGGCCGCCGCGCGGCGGCGCCCGAAGCGCCCGCTTCTTCGCGGCGTCGTCCGCCCAGCTCGACGACAGCTTTTCCGACTTGATCGACTTCTTTTCGCCCGGCTTGGCCGCCGTGCCAGGCGCGGCGGCACCCGGAGTGCCCGCCTTCTTGTGTATCGTTCCCTTGATCGCCTCGACCGGCTTCGGCGGCTCGGGCGGCTTCGCGATGAGCACCTTCTTCGGCGTCGCCATCATGTTGCGGATCGCCGCGGCTTCGTCTTCGGCCGCCTTGCGTCGGCGAGCCAGTTCGGTGGCACGCGCCTGCTCCTCGCTCGCCACCGTCCCGGCCTTGACGACGCGCAGCGCCGGCTTCACAGGCTCGGCAGGCTTGGCTTCTTCGGCCGCTGCCGCTTCGGCGGCCGCCGCCTTGGCGTCGGCCTTGGCGGTGCCCTTGGTCGGGGGCGCCGCCTTCGCGGCCGCTTCGAGCTCGGCCGTCGCGCGTGCGGCGGCTTCCCGGGCACGGATGTCGGCGGCGTCGCGCTCCGCCTTCTCCTGCGCCTCGCGCTTGCGCTGTTGCTCGCGCAGCTCTTCTTCCTGCTGGCGCAGGCGCTCGGCTTCGGCGTGGGCCTCGTCCTCGCGCCGCTGCAGCTCCGCCTCGCGCGCCTGCGATTCGGCTGCCGCAGCAGCCTCGTCGACCGGCGGCGCTTCGTCGCGCTTGATGAAGGTGCGCTTCTTGCGCACCTCGACCTGGATGGTGCGCGCCTTGCCGCTCGAGTCCGCCTGCTTGATCTCGCTGGTGGACTTGCGCGTCAGCGTGATCTTCTTGCGCTCGGCGCCGGCTGTCGTGCCGTGCGCGACGCGCAGGTGGTCGAGCAGCTTCGCCTTGTCGGTCTCGGTGACCGAGTCGCTGTCCGACGCCTTGCCGACGCCGGCGGCCTGGAGCTGCTCGAGCAGCGCCGCGGCCGGGCGGTTGAGCTCCGCGGCGAGTTGAGCGACGGTGGTCAATGCCATGTGTTGCCTATTCCTGGGTGGTTGCTTCGGCGGCCGGTGCCTGCGACGACTCCGTCGCCGCAGCTGCTGCTTCCGCAGCCGCCGCTTCTTCGGCCGCGAACCAGTGCTCGCGCGCCTTCATGATGATGGCCTTCGCCTCTTCCTCGTCGAGCTTGGTCATCTCGGTCAGCTCGTCGACGGCGAGGTCGCCGAGCTCGTCACGTGTCGTCACGCCGCCTGCCAGCAGTCGGTCGATGAGCTCGGGCGTGAGGCCTTCGAAGTCGTGCAGGTCCTGCGAGACCTCGCCGCCGCGCTCGGCCTTGACGATTTCCATCGTCAGAAGCGCGTCCTTGGCGCGGGTGCGCAGCTCGTTGACGGTGTCCTCGTCGAAGCTCTCGATCTCGAGCATCTCCTGCATCGGGACGTACGCGACTTCCTCGAGGCTGGAGAATCCCTCGGCGATGAGGATGTCGGCGACCTCGGCGTCGACGTCGAGCTTGTCGACGAAGAGCTTGCGAACCGAGTCGGACTCGTTCGCCTGCTTCGACGCCGATTCCTCGGCGCTCATGAGGTTGATGCGCCAGCCGGTCATCTCCGACGCCAGACGCACGTTCTGCCCGCCGCGGCCGATCGCGATCGCCAGGTTCTCCTCGTCGACGACGACGTCCATCGCATGGCGTTCCTCGTCGACGACGATCGACACGACGTTGGCCGGCGCCAGCGCGCCGATCACGAACTGGGCGGGGTCTTCCGACCACAGGACGATGTCGACACGCTCGCCGGCGAGCTCGTTGGTCACCGCGTTGACGCGCGAGCCGCGAACGCCCACGCAAGTGCCGATCGGGTCGACCCGACGGTCGTGCGACTGGACTGCGATCTTGGCCCGCGAACCCGGGTCGCGGGCGCACGACTTGATCTCGAGCAGGTTCTGTTCCATTTCCGGAACTTCCTGCGCGAACAACTCCTTCATGAACCCGGGCGACGAGCGCGACAGCAGGATCTGCGGGCCGCGCAGCGTCGTGTCGACCTCGCCGATGTAGGCACGAACGCGGTCGCCGGTGCGCAGGTTCTCCTTCGGGATCATCTCCGAGCGGCGCAGCCGCCCTTCGATGCGGCCCGACTCAACGATGACGTCGCCCTTGTCGAGGCGCTTGACCGTGCCGACGAAGATCTTCTCGCCGCGCGACAGGAAGTCGTTCAGGAGCTGCTCGCGCTCGGCGTCGCGGATCTTCTGCAGAATGACCTGCTTGGCCGCCTGCGCGCCGATCCGGCCGATCGAGACCGACTCGATCTGCTCCTCGATGTAGTCGTCGACCTCGATGTCGGGGATCTGCTCGAGGGCCTCGAAGTGCAGGATTTCGGAATCGGGAAGCTGCAGCCCCGCTTCATCCGGGACCACGTGCCAGCGACGAAATGTCTCGTACTCGCCGGTCTCCCGGTCGACCGACACGCGAATGTCGACCTCGCCGCCCTGCAGCTTCTTCGACGCGCCGGCCATCGCCGCCTCGACCGCCTGGAAGACGATCTCGAGCTCCACGCCCTTCTCGCGCGAGATGGCGTCCACCAGCATCAGCAACTCACGGTTCATTGAATCCGACCTCCATCCGTCACCTGCGACCCCGACGCCTCATGGGCGTTGGGGTCGAACGGAGCCGCGCGCCGGGCGCGCCCCTTGAAATCGATCGTCGGCACCAGCCGCGCCTCGCGCACCTCGGCGAAGACGAAATCGAGCACCTTCGGGCCGTCGGGCCCCGGCGTCGGCGCCTGCCTGGCATCGACCTTCGCCTGTCCCTTGCGGGCGCGTGCCGGCTTTCCCGGAGGCGGAAGCACGATCCGCCAGCCATCGTCCGCTCGTTCCAGGCGCCCACGCCAGTGCTTGCGGCCCTGAAACGGTGACTTCAGCGTCACCTCGACCAGTTCACCCTCGAAGCGTTCGAAGTCCTGCTGGTGGCGAAGCGGCCGGTCGAGCCCCGGCGACGAGACTTCGAGCCGCTGGTAGTCCACGCCTTCCACTTCCAGCACGTGCTGTAGCTGGCGCGTGACCTTCTCGCAATCGTCGACGCCGACCGAACGCGGACCTGCCGCTTCTTGTGCCTCGTCGTACGGGAAGTCGATCGTCACCCGAACCAGTCCGCCGGGTGCCCGCTCCGCGCCCACCAGCTCGTAGCCGAGCCCACGGATGGCCGCGTCGACAGCGCCGGGGAGCGTGGTCGTGGTCTGCATGGATCGTCGGTGCGGGTCGCGGGTTCTTGCGGGTCGAATGCCAGCCGGGCAAAAAAAAGTGGGCCGGAAGAACCGCCCCACTTTTTGACTGGACTGTGCCGCCGGGAAACATCGGATTGTAGTCCGCCGAAGGACTACCCGCAAGGCTCGGGCCTGTCAAGTGCCGGGCACTGGGTGGGTCGAGGGACGGGTGTCAGAATTTGCGACATGGGATTTCTCGACGGCAAGCGTTTCCTGGTCACCGGCGTTCTCTCGAACCGCTCGATCGCCTACGGCATCGCCCGCGCCTGCCGGCGCGAGGGCGCGGAGCTGGCGTTCAGCTATCAGGGTGAACGATTCAGGGAGCGAATCGCCGGGTATGCGGCGGAGTTCGGCTCCGACCTCGTCTTCGACTGCGATGTCGGCGACGACGCGCAGATCGCCGCGCTGTTCGACGGCCTCGGCGCCGCCTGGCCGACGTTCGACGGCTTCGTGCACGCGATCGGGTACGCGCCGCGCGAGGCGATCGCCGGCGATTTCCTCGAAGGCCTGTCGCGCGAGGCGTTCCGGATCGCCCACGACATCTCGAGCTACAGCTTCCCGGCGCTCGCCAAGGCAGCCGCGCCGCGGCTGTCGCCGACCGCGTCGCTGCTGACCCTGACCTACCTCGGCGCCTTGCGCAGCGTTGCGAACTACAACACGATGGGCCTGGCGAAGGCGTCGCTGGAAGCCTCGGTGAGATACCTGGCAACCGCGCTCGGTCCGAAGGGGATCCGCGTCAACGCCATCTCGGCCGGCCCGATCAAGACGCTCGCTGCGGCGGGCATCAAGGGCTTCGGCAAGATACTCGACGTGGTCGAGAAGACCGCGCCGCTGCGCCGCAACGTGACCATCGACGACGTCGGCAACGTCGCGGCATTCCTGCTGTCGGACCTCGCGGCGGGCGTGACTTCCGAGATCACCTATGTCGACGCCGGCTTCTCCCATGCGATGGGCGGCATCGACGCCTGACGCGTCGCGCGGCCTTCAGCGCACGCAGTCGACGTAGTAGCGGCCGTCGTCGGTGACGGCGACGCCTTCTAGCGCGACCGTCGAGATGAGGCCGTGCACGTCGGTGTCGAAGCCCGGGAAGGCGTCGTTGAAGGAGCGCGTGAAGCGCAGGTAGTCGACGATCTTCTTGTTGAACTTCTCGCCTGGAATCAGGAGCGGGATCCCCGGTGGGTACGGCGTGAGCAGCGTGGTCGAGATGCGGCCTTCGAGCTTGTCGATGCCGACGCGCTCGGTCTTCTGACGGGCGATGCACGCGAAGGCGTCGCTCGGCTTCATCGCCGGGACGATGTCGGAGGTGTACATGTCGGTCACCAGCCGGGCGATGTCGTCCTTGGCATAGAACGCGTGGATCGACTGCGACAGGTCGCGCAGGCCGATGCGCTCGTACTTCGGATGCGCCGCCGCGAACTCGGGCATCACCTTCCAGCATGGCTGGTTGCGGTCGAAGTCGTCCTTGAACTGCTGCAGCGCGGTGAGCAGCGTGTTCCATCGGCCCTTGGTGATGCCGATCGTGAACATGATGAAGAACGAGTAGAGGCCCGTCTTCTCGACCACGACGCCGTGGTCGACGAGGTACTTGGTGACGATCGCCGCCGGGATGCCGCTCTTGGCGAACTTGCCCGTCATGTCGAGCCCCGGCGTGATGATCGTGCACTTGATCGGGTCGAGCAGGTTGAAGCCCTCGGCCACGTCGCCGAAGCCGTGCCACTTCGCGTTCCCCTTGAGCATCCACTGCGCGCTCGTGCCGATGCCGTCCGCCGTCAGCTTCTCCGGACCCCAGACCTTGAACCACCAGTCCTTGCCGTACTCGGCGTCGACCTTGCGCATGGCGCGACGGAAGTCGAGCGACTCCTGGATGCTCTCCTCGACCAGCGCCTTGCCGCCGGGCGCTTCCATCATCGCCGCCGAGACGTCGCAGCTGGCGATGATCGCGTACTGCGGGCTCGTCGAGCTGTGCATCAGGTAGGCCTCGTTGAAGAGGTGCGGATCGAGCTTGCGCTTGGCGGAGTCCTGGACGAGCACCTGCGACGCCTGACTGATGCCGGCGAGCAGCTTGTGCGTCGACTGGGTGGCGAAGACGAGCTGGTTCTTCGGCCGCGGGCGCTTCTTTCCCATCGCGTGGAAGGTGCCATAGAACGGATGGAACGCCGCGTGCGGAAGCCAGGCCTCGTCGAAGTGCAGCGTCTCGATCCAGCCGTCGAGCGCGTGCTTGATCGTCTCGGTGTTGTAGAGCACGCCGTCGTAAGTGCTCTGGGTGAGCGTGAGGATGCGCGGCTTGGCCTTGCTCGCGTCGACGCCGACGAGCAGCGGATGCGAGGCGATCTTGGCGCGGATCGCCTCTTGCGTGAACTCGGACCGGGGAATCGGGCCGATGATCCCGTAGTGGTTGCGCGTGGGCTTCAAGAACACCGGGATCGCGCCGGTCATGACGATCGCGTGCAGGATCGACTTGTGGCAGTTGCGGTCGACGACGACGACGTCGCCTGGTGCGACGGTGTGGTGCCACACCATCTTGTTGCTGGTGCTGGTGCCGTTGGTGACGAAGAAGCAGTGGTCGGCGTTGAAGATGCGCGCCGCGTTGCGCTCGCTCGCCGCCACCGGGCCGGTGTGGTCGAGGAGCTGGCCGAGCTCGTCGACCGAGTTGCAGACGTCGGCGCGCAGCATGTTCTCGCCGAAGAACTGATGGAACATGCGGCCGACCGGGCTCTTCAGGAACGCGACGCCGCCCGAGTGGCCCGGACAGTGCCACGAGTAGGACCCGTCCTGCGCGTAGTTGACCAAGGCGCGGAAGAACGGCGGCGCAACGCCGTCGAGGTAGCCGCGCGCCTCGCGGATGATGTGACGCGCCACGAACTCCGGCGTGTCCTCGAACATGTGGATGAAGCCGTGCAGCTCGCGCAGGATGTCGTTGGGCAGGTGCTGCGAGGTGCGCGTCTCTCCGTACAGGTAGATCGGCACGTCGGCGTTCTTGAATCGCACCTCGGTGATGAACTTGCGCAGGTTGAGCACCGCCGGCGCCAGGTCGGTGTCGTCGCCCAGGAACTCCTCGTCGTCGATCGACAGGATGAACGCCGACGCCCTGCTCTGCTGCTGCGCGAACTGCGACAGGTCGCCGTAGCTCGTCGCGCCGAGCACCTCGAAGCCTTCCTTCTCGATCGCCGCGGCGAGCGCCCGGATGCCGAGGCCGGAGGTGTTCTCGGAGCGGAAGTCCTCGTCGATGATGACGATGGGGAACTGGAATGGCAGCATCGGATGTCTCGGGCGTCGCCACCCGATGGTCGGGCACGGGCAGGCGGAAAAGCGCGCAGTGTAGGGCTCTACACTGCAGTACACGCTGAGGTGAACGGGAGCGAGCGATGGCGGTGTCGATGGCGACGTGGTGGTGGGTGCTGGCGGGCCTGATCGTGGCGGCCGAGCTCGCCACCGGGACGTTCTATCTGCTGATGATCGCGCTCGGCATGGCGGCAGGCGCCCTGGCGGCCCATGCCGGGCTCGGACTCACCGCGCAGATCGTCGTCGCCGCCCTTGTCGGCGGCGGCGCGACCGCGATCTGGCACTGGAGCCGTCGCCGCGACCGTGCATCGGAGCTCGCGGTGCACGAGAACCGCGACGTCAACATCGACATCGGCGAGCCGGTGCACGTCGACGCCTGGACCGGCGATCGCACCGCGCGCGTCAGCTACCGTGGCTCGACCTGGAGCGCGCGCCTCCTGCCGGGCGCCCTGCCGGTGTCGGGGCTGCATCGCGTCGCCGCCGTCGAGGGCAACTGGCTGGTGCTCGCTCCCGCTCCGGTCGCCGCCTGAACGCCGGCCATCCATTCACTGCAACCGCGGCCCCATCATGGAAATCGCCCTCGTCATCGCCATCATCGCAGCCGTCTTCGTCTTCCAGACGTTCAAGATCGTGCCGCAGCAAAACGCCTGGGTCGTCGAGAAGCTCGGCAAGTACGACCGCACGCTCGCACCCGGCCTCAAGTTCGTGCTTCCCTTCATCGAGCGCGTCGCCTACAAGCATTCGCTCAAGGAAGTGCCGCTCGACATTCCGAGCCAAGTCTGCATCACGCGCGACAACACGCAGCTGCAAGTCGACGGGATCATCTACTACCAGATCACCGACCCGATGCGCGCCAGCTACGGCTCGTCGAACTACATGCTGGCGATCACGCAGCTCGCGCAGACGACGCTGCGCTCGGTGATCGGCAAGATGGAGCTCGACCGCACCTTCGAGGAGCGCGACATGATCAACGCGGGGGTGGTTGCGGCGCTTGACGAGGCGGCGACGAGCTGGGGCGTGAAGGTCCTGCGCTACGAGATCAAGGACCTGACGCCGCCCAACGAGATCCTGCGCGCGATGCAGGCGCAGATCACCGCCGAGCGCGAGAAGCGCGCCCTGATCGCGGCCTCCGAAGGCCGCAAGCAGGAGCAGATCAACATCGCCACCGGCGAACGCGAGGCCTTCATCGCCCGCTCCGAGGGACAGCGACAGGCCGAGATCAACCAGGCACAGGGCGAGGCGGCGGCGATCGTCGCGGTGGCCGACGCGAATGCCGAGGCGATCCGGAAGGTCGCCGAGGCGATCCGATCGCCAGGTGGCGAGCAGGCGGTGCAGCTCAAGGTCGCGGAGAAGGCGGTGGAAGCTTTCGCGCAGCTCGCCAAGACCAACAACACGATGATCGTTCCCGCCAACCTGGGCGAGGTCGCCGGGCTGATCGGCAGCGCGATGGCGCTCAGCAAGAGCCCGGTCGTCAAACCCGGCTGAGCGATGGCCGGGTGCTTGCGCGATCGAACGGGCGACCGGCACCGAGCCGCGGCGCTTGCGTGCTTGATCGCGGCCACGATGGCTGGCGGATGCGCGTCGATGCGCCCCGATCCCTACGCCGTCCGTGTCAGCGACATGGGCTACATGGTGAAGATGGACGAGTCGTATCGCGCCATCCCGATCGCGCCGGGAGACCGCGACTGGTTCGAGACGCAGACGCGCGCCCGCTTCGAGCACCGCAAGACCGAGAAGGTGTTCGTCGACGAGGGCAACGTCCGCTATCCGGGCTACGACGCGTCGTGGCGCAGGCTCGCCAAGGTGTTCGCACCCTGACTGACTCGGCTTCGCGGGCGTAACCGTCGGTGACGCGACGGCACTGCGTCACGAACGTCGGAGGGGCCATGACGAGCGAGGCGCGATAGTCGCGGGCCGCGCCTTCGCGGTGCCCACAGACGACGTTGCTGCCATGCACAAGACCCTCGCTTTGCTCGCCGGCAGCGTCATCGCCGTTGCCTCCCAGGCCGCCGAAAGCCCGGTCGCACGCGACGCCTTCCGGATCGACCCGGCGCCGGCGATCTCGCGTGCAGCGAGCCCCGCGCCGGTCAGGACCGAGAAAGACGCCGCCAAGGCCAAGGCCAGCGTGGCGACCGGCGTCACGGTCACGAAGGACCCTTACGCGACGCCGCTGTTCCTCAACGCCAGGCCATTGCACTGACGGCGAGAGGTCAGCGACTCAGGTACGCCTTCACCTTCGCTGCCGAGTTCCCGACCGCCTTCACCGCGGCCTTCAGCTCGGCCTCGCTGCAGCCGAGCGACTTGCACCAGTCGCGCACCTCGTAGGGCTCGGACAGGGCGATCAGCTTGCGGTCCATGCTGGTCGCCGACTTCGCGGCCGTCGACGATCGCTTGGCCACTGCCTTCTTTGCCGGCGTCTTCTTCGCTGCTGTCTTTTTCACCGCCGTTTTCTTCGCAGGCACATTCTTCGCGGGCACCTTCTCAGCCGGCTTGTTCGGCTCGCTGCCGAGCAGACCCGAGACGGCTCGCTTCATCTTGCCCAGGATCCCGATGCCTGACTTTTTGGTCGCCATGTGACTACTCCCGTTTGATGCGATGGGGCTGGCGGAGAGGGCGGGATTCGAACCCGCGGAGGGTGATTAGCCCTCACACGCTTTCCAGGCGTGCGACTTAAACCGCTCATCCACCTCTCCGCGGCCGGGGGATCTTAGCGGAGCGCCAGGCGTAGCTGCGGGTCGGTCGATACTTCGCGCATGACGATCTCCTCGCTGTGGCGACGCCCTCGCCACGAAGCCCATGTACGGCTCGACGCGGAGCGCATCGACCGCTATTGGCGGCACGCGCACGGCGGCGACGCGGGCCTCGATCGCTACGAGCAGGCCCGCATCCTCTCGTCGTCGAACGATAACTTCTTCAAGCAGAACCGGTTCTTCACGTTGGCGCAGATGGTCGCCCGTGTCCTCGACGGCCACATCGACGGCGATGTCGTCGAGTGCGGTTGCTTCAGGGGGCATTCGACCTATCTCGTCGCCGAGCGGCTGCACGCAGCCCGCTGGGGCCGCACCTTCTTCGTCTTCGACAGCTTCGAGGGTGGCCTTTCCGATCGTGTCGGCCAGGACCGAATCGGCTTGCCGGAGGAAGTGTCGTCCCAGACGTTCGCGTCCAGCTTCGTCGATGTGCGACGGTTGCTCGAGCCCTTCCCTTTCGTCTCGCTGCAAAAGGGTTGGATCCCGGACGTGTTCCGGACGGTGCCCGATCTCGTGGACCGCCGCTTCGCGCTCGTCCATCTCGACGTCGACCTCTACGAACCGACCCGCTACAGCCTCGCCTGCTTCGGGCCACGGATGAGCGAAGGCGGCGTGATCGTCGTCGACGACTACGGCTCGGCGAGCTTCCCCGGCTGCCGCACTGCAGTCGACGAGTTCTGCGCCGCGACACCGCCGCGTTTCTTCATCGAAGGTCACCTCATGGGCGCCGTGTTGCTGTTCTGACAGCCGACGTGCGCGGCGGCGTCGGAGGCTGCCAAACGCCTCGTCGGACAAAGGCGCGACGTGCCGGGCGCGCCGGTTCGAAGCAGCTGGCGAGGGAGCTCGCCCGATAATCACGGCGCCAGCGACGGCCCCGCCGCGGGGCGGATTCCAACCCACACCAGGATGACAACGGACATGAAAACGACCTCGATGCTGATGACCGCCGCGCTCGCCGCGGGCTTGACGTTCGCGCTGCCGACGTTGGCAGCAGACCCGGCCGCCAAGTCGATGCTGAAGCAGGCCGAACACAGCCACGACATGGCGCAGAAGCAGGCCAAGGCCGACGAGAAGTCAGCCGACGCGCAGTGCGGCGTCAAGAGCGGAGATGCCAAGGGCCAATGCAAGAAGGACGCCGAGGCCAGGTACAAGAAGACGATGGCCGATGCCGATGCGGCGCTCGAGAAGGCGAAGGCCGACTACGACGCCAAGAAGTAATCGTTCGTCGCTGCAACGAAAAGGGGCGCCTTGCGGCGCCCCTTTTTCATGACGGGAGATCGTGCTGGGATCAGCGAACGACCTTCATCTCCTCACGCTTGTCGCCCTTGTAGGTGTAGAGCGTCAGCGCGCCGTTCTTGATGTCGCCCTTCTTGTCGAAGCCGATCGTTCCGGTCACGCCCTTGTAGCCTTCGGTCTTCGCGAGCACCGGCAGGTACTTCTTCGGATCGGCCGAGCCGGCCTTGACCATCGCCGCGACCATCACGTTGACGGCGTCGTAGACGTACGGAGCGTAGAGCTGGACCGGGATGCCGAACTTCTTCTGATAGGCCTCCCGGAACTTGTCCATTCCGACCTTCTGCGTGCCTTCGACGCCACCCGCCTCGGCACAGACGACCTGCCCGTCGGCCATCGCGCCCCCGGCCAGCTTGGGCAATTCGCCGGTGCAGATGCCGTCGCCGCCCATCAGCTTGGCGTTGATGCCGAGCTGCTTCATCTGCCGGATCATCGGCCCGGCGACGGCGTCCATGCCGCCGTAGAAGACGATGTCGGGGTTCTTGGCCTTCACGGCGGTCAGGATGGCGGTGAAGTCGGTCGCCTTGTCGGTCGTGTACTGCGCGTCGGCGATCTTGCCACCCGACGCCTTGACGGCCTTGCCGAACTCGTCGGCGACGCCCTGGCCGTAGGCGGTGCGATCGTCGATGGTGACGATCGACTTGCCCTTCAGGTCCTTGACGGCATAGCGGCCGAGCGTACCGCCGAGGTGCACGTCGTCGGCGACGACGCGAAACGCCGTCTCGAAGCCCTGGCGCGTGTACTTCGGGTTGGTCGCCGACGGCGAGATCTGCGGGATGCCCGCGGCGTGGTAGATCGCCGAGGCGGGAATCGTCGTGCCGGAATTCAGATGGCCGATGACGCCGTTGACCTTCTCGTCGACCAGCTTGTTGGCGACCGAAGTGCCCTGCTTGGGGTCGCCGGCATCGTCTTCGGCGAGGAGCTCGAACTTGGCCTTCTTGCCGCCGATCGTCACGCCCTTGGCGTTGAGTTCGTCGATCGCCATGCGGGCGCCGTTCTCGTTGTCCTTGCCCAGGTGGGCAATGGCGCCGCTCGTCGGACCGACGTGACCGATCTTGACGACCATGTCCTGCGCCAGGGCGCCGCCGGCGGCGAGCCCGAGGGCGACCGCGGCGATGACGTTGTGCTTGAACTGCATGCAAAACCTCCGTTTGGTATGGGACTCGGGTGTAGCCGGGGCGCCCGAAGCGCATGACGATAACGCAAGAGCCGGGCCCGTCCGCCTACGGACTTTCATCGACAACGCGTTCGCGTCACGGCCCGCGACGCCGCGCGAGTTCGGCGTCGACGGCGCGCGCGACGATGTCGCGCAGCACGGACGCCATCTCGCGGCGCGCGTCGCGCACGAGCGCGTCGGCGGCGCGGGCGAGCACCGGCGTCAGCGCCTCGCGCAGGCGGACGTCGATCGCCAGATCGAGCTGCTGCTGGATCTGCGCGAGCAACCGCCCCGCGACCTCGGCATCGGATTCGGTCGGCATCGGCAAGGGCACCGGGGTCGCAGGCGCCGACTGCACCGGAGCGGGAACCGGAACCGGAACCGGAACCGGACCGAGCGGAGGCGACGGAGACGGAGACGGCACGGACGTGTCGGCGCGAGCCGTTCCGGGCTGCGTCGACGCGTCGTCGTCGGGCCAGCTGACGACCTCCGTCAGCGTCGGCACGCTCGTCGGCGGCGGTGCGCGGCCGGTGCTCATCGGAGCACCCTGCGGCCTGCGGCCGATCCCGCCGAGCGGGAAGAGCGCATCCTTCGGAGCGGCCGAGCGGATGCGCTCATGCGCTCGCGACCTCGTGTCGCTCGATCGCGTAGCCGCGGCGCGCGTAACCGCGCCACCGCTCGCGGGCGGCCTGACGATCGGCCTCGTCGACCGTCACCAGTTCGATCAGTCGCTCGAACGACTCGAAGCCCACGGGCACCTGCGGGCCGACGTTGACGAGGGTGCCGTGCCCGGGGGACGCGTCGGCCTCGGTCGCGAGCCAGACCGTGCCGGCGCGCAGTCGCCCGGGCACCGCATCGGCGCGACTCGCCCACGCATGCGGAACGAAATCCGCGGCGCCGATGCGCCAGAGCGCACCGTCGATGGCCGCCAGGGTGGCCTCATCGCCGGTGACGACCACCGACGAGCCGGCGCGCCACGCCTTGCGCAGGAGCCGGCACGCGTAGTCGACGCGGTCGGCGACGTTGAAGTCGAAGCGGATCCCGGTCATGCGCCGATCGCACTTGCCGGCGTTCAGCCGGCCCGCGACAGCACGAAGTGGGTCAGCAACCCGACCGGCCGACCGGTCGCGCCCTTGGCGGCGCCGCCGCGCCACGCCGTGCCGGCGATGTCGAGGTGGGCCCACGGATACTGCTTCGTGTAGCGGCGCAGGAACATCGCCGCCGTGATCGCGCCGCCGGGACGCCCGCCGACGTTGCCCATGTCGGCGAAGTTGCTCTTGAGGGCGTCGTCGTACTCCTCGTCCAGCGGCATCCGCCAGCACGGGTCGAGCGCCACCAGGCTGGCGGCGTGCATCTCCGCGGCGATCGTCTCGTCGGCGGTGAAGAGCCCCGAATGGTGATGGCCGAGGGCGATCACGCAGGCACCGGTCAGGGTGGCGACGTCGACCACGGCGGCAGGGTGGAACCGCTCGGCGTAGGTCAGCGCATCGCAGAGCACGAGACGACCTTCGGCATCGGTGTTGAGGACCTCGATCGTCTGGCCCGACAGGCTGGTGACGACGTCGCCCGGCTTGACGGCCGTGCCGCTCGGCATGTTCTCGCACGCCGGAACGAGGACGACGAGGTTGACCCTGGCCTTGAGCGTTGCGATCGCGAGCAGCGTGCCGAGCACGCTCGCAGCGCCGCCCATGTCGAACTTCATCTCGTCCATCTCGGCCGAAGGCTTGATCGAGATGCCGCCGGTGTCGAACGTGATGCCCTTGCCGACAAGGACGATCGGCGCCGCGCCCTTGCCGGCCCGCTTGCCCTTCGCGCCGGCCTTGCCGGATCCGGGACCGGCGCCGTCGTATCGGGCGATGATGAAGCGCAACGGCTCGCTCGAGCCCTTGGCGACGGCAACGAAGGCGCCCATGCCGAGCTTTTCGACATCCTTGCGGTCGAGGACGTCGACGGTGAGACCGTGCTCCTTGCCGAGCTTCTTCGCCTGGCCGGCGAGCCAGCTCGGCGTGCACTCGTTGGCCGGGCGGTTCGCTGCCTCGCGCGCGAAGGTCACGCCGGCGGCGATCGCCGAGCCGCGCTCGACGCCGAGCTGCACGGCCCGTGCCTCGCCCTTGCGGCAGACCACCACCAGCGACGTCGCGGCCCATGGAGCGGGCGCGCTCGGCTTGCTGTGGCGATACAGGTAGACGGCGTCGGACATCGCCAGCACCGCCGCCTCGGCGTGCGTGTCGTCGAGCGGCGCGATGCCGCTGACGGCGATGACGACCGACTTCGCGCCCGTCGTCTTCAGCGCCGCGAACGCCTTGGCCGCAGCTGCCTTGAACGCCTTCGCGGACGTGTCTGCCGCGACAGCGACGACGAGCCGTCGGGCACCGAGGCCGGCCGGGCGATGCACGTAGAGCAGCTTGCCCTTCTTCCATTCCAGGTCGCCGTTGGCGACGGCATCGCCGACGATGCCGGCGATGGCCGGTCCGAGCGACGCGTCGACGGTGTCGCCGGCGGCGACGACGATGAGCGCGTCGGCTTCGATCGAAGCGACGCTCTCGACGGTGGCGGCACGGTGGGTAAAGTCCATGGTTTGCAGAGGCGAAAACGGCCGATGGCGGGGCCTTCGGACAGGCGCGAGATGTTATTCGATTCGACCTTGAGGCGAGAGCTGGCGCGCAGTTTCGGCGCCACGCTCGTCGTCCTGCTGACGGTGGTGCTGACCATCATGTTCATCCGCGTCCTCGGCCAGGCGGCCGTGGGCCGCATCGCGCCGCAGGACGTCATGCAGCTGCTCGCCTACGTCGGACTCGGCTATTTGCCGACCATGCTCTCGGCCTCGCTTTTCATCGCCGTCGTCGCGACCGCGACACGCATGTACCGCGCCAGCGAGATGACCATCTGGTTCGCCAGCGGTGTGCCGCTCACACGGTTCCTGCGCCCCGTGCTCGTCACGAGCTGGCCGGTCCTGGCGCTGATCGCCGCGCTGGTGCTTCTCGCCTGGCCGTGGCAGAACGCGAAGACCGCGGAGCTGCGCGAACGCTTCGAGAAGCGCTCCGACCTCTCGCGCGCCGCGCCGGGCCAGTTCCAGACCTCGGGCGACGGACAGCGCACCTTCTTCTTCGAAGGCAGCGCCAGCGGCGCGACCAGCGGACGCAACGTCCTCGTCGTCGCCTCTCGCGGCAACGTGGAGTCGGTGACCACCGCGCACAACGGCCACATCGACAACGAGGCCGACGGTCGCTGGGTCGTGCTCGACAAGGGCCAGCGCAACGAGCAGAACCTCGACAGCGGCGAGAAGACGCTGTCGAGGTTCGAAAGCTACCGTGCGCTGGCCGGCGACCGCGCCGTCGCCGCGAACGGCAAGCCGGCGCCGCGGGCACGGCCGACGATCGATCTGCTGCGCGATCGGACCCCGTCCAACCTGGGCGAGCTCTCCTGGCGGGTCGGCGTCGTGCTGGCATCGGCGATCCTGCTGCCCCTGGGCCTGGGCATGTCGGCGGCGAACCCGCGCCACGCCAGCAACTGGAACCTGCTGTTCGCACTGCTGGCCTTCTTCGCCTATCTCAACCTGGTCAACCTCTCGCAGGCCTGGGTCGGCTCCGGGCGGATCGGCGTCGTCGCGGCCCTGCTGTTGCCGCATGGCGCCGCGCTGTCGCTCGCGCTGTGGCTGCTCTGGTACCGCGAGCATGCGACCACGCGAGGCGTCGTTCCGCGCCGCCGCCGCCGCCGGTCGCGGCCCCCGGCGGGCTGAGCGAGGGCGTCGGATGCGCACCGTTCGCCGGCTGTTCCACGCCGACATCCTCTCCGCCGTCGCCTTCGTCGGCGCCGCGTTCGTCGCGCTCTTCTTCTTCATCGATCGGGTCGACGAGATCGGCGACGTCGGCAAGCAGGGCTACACGCTGCTCGAGGCCGTCGTCTACACGATCCTGCGGGCGCCCGGACACGTCTACGAGCTGATCCCGATCGCCGTGCTCATCGGCACCATCTTCGCCCTCGCTCGCCTCGCACAGACCTCGCAGTACACCATCCTGCGCACCAGCGGGCTCGGACCGGGGCGGGCGCTGGGCGTGCTCGGCGTCATCGCGTTGTTGTTCGCGCTCGCCACCTTCGTCATCGGCGACTACCTCGCACCGGCGACCGAGCGGTTCGCCAGCCAGCTGCGTGGCACCTTCACCGGCGGCGGGCTGCGGCTGCAGCGCTCGGGCGCCTGGATCAAGGAGCGGGTGACGACGCCGCAGGGCCCGCGCAGCTATTCCATCAACGTCGCATCGGCCGAAGCCGGCAGCGCGCTGCGCAAGGTCCGCATCTTCGAGTTCGACGGCGAAGGCCGGTTGCTCTCGCGCACCGCGGCGACCGATGCGACCATCGGCGAGGACAGCGTCTGGCACCTGCGCGGCGTCACGGTCAGCCGCTGGCCCGACCCGGCGAGTGCCGACCCGGCCACCGTGCCCGACGAGAAGCTGCCCACGCTCGACTGGCGCAGCACGCTGTCGCCGTCGGTCGTGGCGGCAGCGCTGCTGCCGGTCTCGACGATGTCGACGCTCGAGCTCTACCGCTACATCGATCACCTCTCCGACAACGAGCAGACGGCGCAGGAGCAGAAGATCCAGTTCTGGAAACGTGCGCTCTACCCCTTCGCGTGCTTCGTGATGGTCGCGCTGGCATTGCCGTTCGCCTATCTCAGCGCGCGCTCCGGCGGCGTCAGCCTGAAGGTCTTCGTCGGCATCATGATCGGCGCGAGCTTCGTCCTGCTCGACGCCGCTTTCCGCCACCTCGGGCTCCTCGGCAACTGGACGCCGTGGCTCGTCGCGGCGGCGCCGGGGGCGCTCTATCTCGTGCTCTCGCTGGCCGCCTTCGGCTGGCTGGTGCGCCATCGATGAGCCGATGAGCCGCAGCCGATGAAGCGCGGGATCGTGCTCTTCGCCCACGGCGCGCGCGACCCGCGCTGGGCCGAGCCGTTCGCCCGGGTCGCCGACGCGATGCGCGCCGCCGACGCGGGCACGCCGGTCGCGGTCGCGTTCCTCGAACGGATGCGTCCGACGCTCGCCGAGGCGGTCGTTTCGCTGCTGGCCGCCGGTGCGCGCGAGGTCGACGTCGTTCCGGTGTTCCTCGGCATGGGTGGTCATGTGCGCGACGACCTGCCGCCGCTCGTCGAGTCGCTGCGCGACGCGCACCCGGACGTCGCCTTTCGCCTGCACGGCGCGCTCGGCGAGCGGCCCGACGTGATCGCGGCGCTGGCCAGGGCCGCCCTCGCGGCGGGCGACGGCGCTCGATAATTCGGCGCATGAACCTGCACCAGTTCCGTTTCGTCCAGGAAGCGGTCCGACGCGACCTCAACCTCACCGAGACGGCCAAGGCGCTGTTCACGTCGCAGCCCGGCGTGTCCAAGGCGATCCTCGAGCTCGAGGGCGAACTCGGCATCGACATCTTCGCCCGCCACGGCAAGCGGCTGCGCCGGGTGACGGAGCCCGGGCGCGAGGTGCTGAAGTCGATCGAGGTCATCCTGCGCGAGGTGGGCAACCTGAAGCGCATCGGCGACGAGTATTCGAAGCAGGACTCGGGGTCGCTGTCGATCGCCACCACGCACAGCCAGGCGCGCTACTTCCTGCCGCAGCCGGTGGCGCAGATGCGCCGGCGCTTCCCCAAGGTCACGGTGAGCCTGCACCAGGGAACGCCGGATCAGGTGGCGCAGATGGTGCAGCGCGAGGTCGCCGATTTCGGACTGGCGACCGAAGCGCTCGACGACTACGCCGATCTCGTTGCCGTGCCGTGCTACGAATGGCAGCACGTCGTCGTCATGCCGGCGGGCCATCCGCTCGCGCAGCAGGAGCGGCTCGCCCTCGAGGACCTCGCGCCGCTGCCGCTCATCTCCTATCAGCCCGCGTTCTCGGGCCGCAGGCGGATCGACCAGGCGTTCGCGCGGGCCCGGCTCGAGCCGCAGATCGTGCTCGAAGCCATCGACGCCGACGTGATCAAGACCTACGTGCGGCTCGGTCTCGGCGTCGGCATCGTCGCCGAGATCGCGATGAAGGACGACACCGCCGGCGATCTCGTCGCGCGACCTGCCGGGCACCTGTTCGGGCAGAACGTGGCCCGCATCGCGTTCAAGCGCGGCGCCTACCTCCGCAACTTCGTCTATGTCTTCGTCGAGACGCTGTCCGATCGCCTGAGCCGCCCGCTGGTTCGCAAGGCGATGACGGGTGAAGGCGAGGACTACCGGCTCTGACCGCACCATGAACGCACCGCGACACCCCGGCCACGCGCACACGCCAGCGATCGAGAGCCGGCTGCCCGAAGTCGGCACGACGATCTTCACCGTCATGTCGGCGCTCGCGACGGCGCATGGCGCGGTCAACCTCGGCCAGGGCTTCCCGGACTTCGACTGCGATCCGGCGCTCGTCGACGCCGTCGAGCAGGCGATGCGCACCGGACACAACCAGTACCCGCCGATGGCCGGCCTGGCCCTGCTGCGCGAACGCATCGCGGAGAAGATCGAGTCGCTCTACGGCCGCAGCGTCGATCCCGGCAGCGAGGTCACGGTGACCGCCGGCGCGACGCAGGCGATCCTCAGCGCCATCCTCGCCATCGTGCATCCGGGCGACGAGGTGATCGTCCTCGACCCGTGCTACGACAGCTACGACCCCAACATCCGCCTGGCCGGAGCGACGCCGGTGCACGTGCCGCTGGCCGCGGCGACCTTCGCTCCGGACTTCGACGCGATCGCCGCGGCGATCGGTCCGAAAACACGCGCGATCGTCGTCAACTCGCCGCACAACCCGAGCGGAACGGTCTGGTCGGCGGCCGACTGGCAGCGGCTGGCCGAACTGCTGCGACCGACCGACGTCGTCGTCGTCAGCGACGAGGTGTACGAGCACATGGTCTACGAAGACGAAGGCGTGGCCGGCGTGCACCATAGCGCGTCGAGCCACCCGGAGCTCGCGGCCCGCAGCGTCGTCGTGTCGAGCTTCGGCAAGACCTATCACGTCACCGGCTGGAAGATCGGCTATGCGGTCGCGCCCGCGACGCTCACGGCCGAGTTCCGCAAGGTCCACCAGTTCAACGTCTTCACCGTCAACACGCCGATGCAGCACGGGCTCGCCGTGTTCATGGCCGACCCCGGTCACCACCTGGGACTGGCGAGCTTCTACCGTGCCAAGCGCGACCGCTTCCGCGCCGGGTTGGCAACGACGAAGCTGAAGCCCCTGCCGTGCGCCGGGACGTACTTCCAGTGCGTCGACTATTCGGCGGTGAGCGAGCTGGCCGAGGCCGATTTCTGCTGCTGGCTGACCGAGCGGGTCGGCGTGGCGGCGATTCCGCTCTCGGCGTTCTATGCCGACGGACGCGACCAGCGCATCGCCCGCCTGTGCTTTGCCAAGAAGGACGAGACCCTCGACCTCGCGCTCGAGCGGCTGGCGGCGATTTAGCCGCCGGCGCCGCCTGGTCGTTCAGCCGGCGCGTCGGATCGGCGTCACCGTCGCGGACGCGCTCTCGTCCCAGCGCGAAACGTCGAAGTCGATGCCGTTTCCGGTCGCAGCCGGCGTGGCCCCGGCTGAATCGTCGAGCGGGAGAAACAGGTCGATCGCGCCGAAGTCGGTTTCCACCTGCCCGCCGAGATCGCGCGCGATCGAGTACAGGAACAGCAGCTCGCGGTAGGCCGGAAAGTCGAAGGCATCGTCGCTCGACTGACGGCGGAACAGCACCGCGTCGAGCGCCTGCATCGCCGACAGCGGCGTCGGCCACAGCGCCTGGATGCGCGCCACGGTCTGCGGATAGGCCTCGAGCGAGCGGCCACCGCCGAGGGTGGCGCTCCACTCCGGCGCCTCGGCGCCGAAGCGCGTGCTGAAGGCGCCGCGAATGATCTCGAACGCGGCCGTGTCGCCGCGCTTTTGCTGCAGCTCCAACAGCTGCAGATACGGCAGCGGGCTCTGGCCATCGCAGTCGACGTAGTTCTCGAGCAGCGCGATCGCCGCTTCTTCCTGTCCGAGGACGACGAAGAACTCGGCCTGCTGCTCGAGGTCGATGAGCTCTTCCATCGAGAGCGGACCGACCGGCGCCGCCGGTGCCGGCGCCGACGCGATGGCGTCGGTGACGGTCGCGAAGGCATCGCGCGACGCGGACGGCGCGAGCACGGTCGTGACTTCGAGGCCGCCGATCGTCGCCGGGCGTGTGTTCAGCGGCAGGCTGTCCGCCGCGCCGTGCCACGGCGAGGGCTGCGAGATCCGCGGCGGTGCGTCGGGTCCGGCCGATGCGGACGCATCGCCGGGTCCTGCGGCCGGTTCGGCCCTCGCCTCGCGGCCGGCCGCTGCCTTGGCATCGAACCACGATGCGCGGCGGCGCTGGCGTGGCCGCAGCAGCCACATCGCCCAGGCGAGCAGGGCGAAGAGCAGCGCAGCGCCGCCGAGGCCGTAGACGACGAGGTTGGAGTACCGGTCCGACTCTGCCTGACGCAGCCGCGCCTGCAAGGTCGTGACGGTCTGCTGAGTCGCCTTCGAGTCGGCGCGCAGCCGCGTGATGGCCGTCTCCAGCGACTGGATGCGCTCGCGCTCGCGTTGCAGCGCCGACGCGGCGTCGGCGACATCGGTGGACGGGGGGACTTGTGCCACCGGCGGCGCGCTGGCTGCGGCCGTCGGTCGCAACACCTGCGGGTCGGGCGCGTCGAGGCGCAGGCGCGGGCCTCCGGCGGTCGGGCCGGGCGAGGCGAGCGCCAGTCGTGTGGTCGTGTCGCGAGCCGACGTCGATCGCGCCCGCGAGGTCGATCGGGGGCCGCTGCGCGCAGCGGCGACGCGCGTCGTCGCCGCGGCGCGACGCGCGGCACGGCGGTCGGCGCGGCGTGGCTCGCTGGCCGCGGCCGGCGTCACCTTGTCGGACAGGCGGGCGACGTCGACGTCGCGGGTGGCCCGCCGTTCGCCTTGCGATTCGGCCGGCAGCGCCCGATCGGGGTCGACGCGAGCCAGCCGCAGCTCCGGCGGGTCCATGAAGCTGACGAAGCGCCGCGACACCTTCGAGCCGCAGCCGATCGAGACGTCGACCGACACCACGGGCTCATCGATCGCCACGAACGTCGTCACGCGAATGCGCCGCGGCGCGTCGGCCGGCCCCTCGAGGATCACGCGCACGTTCGACGGTGCGATCCTCGCGTCGCCGGCACGGACCTCGGCGCTCACGCAGGCACGGGGAATGTCTTCGCCGGCCTCGAGCATCACCGGCGCGACGAAGTCGAGCGGCTGGCCGAGGCCGGTGCGGGTCGTCGGCGAGCCGAAGCCGATCGCGATGGCCGGCGACGCGGCGGCGAAGGCCAACATCGCGGCGAGGATTCGTGCCGCTGCCTGCGTTCGCTGCCTGGGCATTGCGAGTTCGTTCATGCTCCTGCGGAACGCTAGCACGCGCTCCTCGCGCGATGGTGCATCGACGCCTCGGCAGGCGACCCCTGCGTGACACAATTCCGGCTATGACAAACGTGCGCAACGCTCCGCTCCGGTGCGATGTCACGATCGGCGCCGATGCCCTCTGAGCTGAGGACGGATCGGCGCGGCGACGTGCTGGTCCTCACGCTGTCCGATGCGGCCACACGCAACGCCTTGTCGGCCCAGGCGATCGCCGCCGGCATCGAGGCGCTGAACTCGTCCGAGGGCAGCGACGATGTCCACTGCGTCGTGCTGCGCGGGGACGGCGCCCACTTCTGCTCCGGCGGCAACCTGCAGGGCCTCGTCGAGCGGCGTGCTGCCGGCCGCGAAGCACAGGCGCGGATGATCGAGCATCTGCATCGGTGGATCGAGGCGATCCGCGCATACCCGAAGCCCGTCATCGCCGCGGTCGAAGGCGCCGCGGCGGGAGCCGGCTTCTCCCTCGCCCTCGCCTGCGACCAGATCGTCGCTGCCGAGGACGCGCGCTTCGTGCTCTCGTATGCCAAGGTCGGTCTGACGCCGGACGGCGGCGCAACCTTTGCGCTCGGCCGCGCGCTGCCGCGTCAGCTCGTCACCCGGCTCGCATGGCTCGCGGAGCCGCTGGATCCTGCCTTCCTGCAGCGTCACGGCCTCGTTGCCGAGGTGGTCGCCAGCGGACAGGCACTCGACCACGCGCTGGCCCTCGCGGCGCGCCTGTCGGCGATGGCGCCGAACGCCATCGCCTGCGCCAAGGAGTTGATCGGCGCGGCGCCGGACCGCCCGCTCGGAGACCAGCTCGCCGCGGAGCGCGATGCGTTTCTCGACGCCCTCTTCCACCGCAACGGCGGCGAGGGCCTGCAGGCCTTCTTCGACAAGCGCGCGCCGCGTTTCACATCGTGACGACGCCACCCGAGGCCAACACCGGAACGAAGCCGGTCGCGGAGCAGCATGCATTCGATGTCGGCGCACTCGAACGCCATCTGACGACGACGCTTGCCGGATTCGAGGGACCCCTCGGCGTCGAGCAGTTCAAGGGCGGCCAGTCGAACCCGACGTTCAAGCTCGAGACGCCGAAGGCGACCTACGTGATGCGCGCCAAGCCGGGCCCTGCCGCGAAGCTGCTGCCGTCCGCTCATGCGATCGAGCGCGAGTTCCGGGTCATGAAGGCGCTCGAGGGAGGCGGCGTGCCGGTGCCGCGCATGCTGCTGCTGTGCGAGGACGAGTCGGTCATCGGCCGTGCGTTCTACGTGATGTCGTACATGTCGGGTCGCGTCCTGTGGGATCAGTCGCTGCCGGCGTTCGATCGCGGCGGCCGCGCCGCGGTCTACGACGAGATGAATCGCGTCATCGCGGCGCTGCACAGCGTCGACGTCGACGCGGTTGGCTTGAGCGACTACGGCAAGCCCGGCAACTACTTCGAGCGCCAGATCGGCCGCTGGACGAAGCAGTACCTCGCCTCGATCACCGAGCCGATCGACGCGATGCACAAGCTCATCGACTGGCTGCCCGCGAACATCCCGGCGAGCGCGCGCGACAAACGCGAGGTCCGCGTCGTGCACGGCGACTACCGCCTCGACAACCTCGTCTTCGCCGCGGACGAGCCGCGTGTCGTCGCGGTGCTCGACTGGGAGCTGTCGACGATCGGCCATCCGCTCGCCGACTTCAGCTACCACTGTATGGCGTGGCACATTCCGTCGGGGGTGTTTCGCGGCATCGACGGGCTCGACCACGCCGCGCTCGGCATCCCGAGCGAGAAGGCCTACGTGCGACGCTACTGCGAACGCACCGGCAGACCCAACGCCGACGCCGTCATGGCGGACTGGAACTTCTATCTGGCCTACAACCTGTTCCGCATCGCCGGCATCCTGCAGGGCATCGCCAAGCGGATCGAGGACGGCACGGCGTCGAGCGCTCAGGCGCGCACGTCGGCGGCAGGCGCGCGTCCGCTCGCCGAGATGGGCTGGGCGATCGCGCAGAAGGCCTGAGCGACGCGATCGCGCGTCGAACCCGACAACCTCACCGGAGACGACGATGGAATTCGACTACTCACCGCGCACCAAGGAGCTGCAGGCGCAACTACTGCGCTTCATGGACGAGCACATCTACCCGGCCGAGGCGCGCGTCGAGGCCGAGCTCGAGGCCAACACCAAGGCCGGCAAGCGCTGGACGCCGCTCGAGACGATCGAGGCGCTCAAGCCCAAGGCGAGGGCGCAGGGCCTGTGGAACCTGTTCCTGCCACCGACGGCCGGCGGCAAGGGCGCGAAGTCCTCGGGTCGCGAGGTCGGCCTGTCGAACGGCGACTACGCGCCGCTCGCCGAGATCATGGGCCGCGTGACATGGGCGAGCGAAGCGTTCAACTGCTCGGCGCCCGACACCGGCAACATGGAGACGATCGAGCGCTACGGCTCGCCTGAGCTGAAGCAGCGCTGGCTCGAGCCGCTGCTCGACGGGAAGATCCGCAGCGCCTTCGCGATGACCGAGCCGGCGGTCGCGTCGTCCGACGCGACCAACATCGCGTCGCGCATCGAGCGTGTCACGGGCAGGAACGGCGACGAATACGTCATCAACGGCCGCAAGTGGTGGATCTCGGGCGCCGGAGATTCGCGCTGCAAGGTCTACATCTTCATGGGCAAGACCGACCCCGAGGCGCCGCGCCATTCGCAGCAGTCGATGATCGTCGTGCCGGCCGACACGCCGGGGATCGACGTGATGCGTCCGCTCTCGGTCTTCGGCTACGACGATGCACCGCACGGCCACATGGAGATCGATTTCAAGGACGTGCGCGTCCCCGTGGGCAACATCCTGCTCGGCGAGGGCCGCGGCTTCGAGATCGCGCAAGGCCGCCTCGGCCCGGGGCGCATCCACCACTGCATGCGGCTGATCGGCCTGGCCGAGCGGGCGCTCGAGCTGATGTGCAGTCGCGCGACCCGGCGTGTCGCCTTCGGCCGCACGGTGGCCGAGCAGGGCGTGACGCGCGAGCGCATCGCCGAGGCGCGCTGCCGGATCGACCAGGCGCGGCTGCTCACGCTGAAGACGGCGTGGATGATGGACGTCGCCGGCAACAAGGCTGCGAAGTCGGAAATCGCGATGATCAAGGTCGTCGCGCCGAACATGGCGCTGCAGGTCATCGACTGGGCGATGCAGGTGCACGGCGGTGGTGGCGTTTCAGGCGACTTTCCGCTCGCCTATCAGTACGCCGCCGCGCGCACGCTGCGCTTCGCCGACGGCCCCGACGAAGTGCACCGCAACGCGATCGCCAAGGAAGAGCTCGGCAAGCACGGCTGAAGCCGCACCGGCGACGGCACCCCGATCGTCAGGGCGGATCGCTCGGGTCCGGGGCGCCGATCGCCTGCCATGCCGTGGAGAGCGTCGTCGTCCACGGCTCGGGCGCGCCGCTGCGCAGGTTGAAGACGCGCAGTGCCGCTGCAGCAGCGGTCTCGGAAAGGGCCAGTGCCGCGGCGATGTCGTTCTCCTCGGCGCTGCCGAGCTCCAGTCGGAGATAGAGCTTGCCGCGCAACGACATCATCACGAACGGCGGTCGCGCGGTGAGGAAGGTCCCGGCGGCGCGCTCCAGGGCGCGGCCGAGCGGCCCGTCGATCCACGCCGACCCCTCCGCGGGCACGCTCGACACGCCGGCGAACGTCGCCAGCAGCAGCTTCGAGCTTTCGAAGCCGATCTTCGGGAACATCACCAGCCAGCGCGTTTCCTCGGGCGTCGCGCTGCCGAGCTCGGTCTGGTTGCCGTGCGTGAACTGGTCGAACGCGGTCTTCTCGAGCGTATCCTGCAGGCTGCGCGTGACGACCAGCAGCTGCAGGTCGGGCGGCAGGTCGAGCGGCATGCGCACGCGCAGCTCGTGGCCCCTGATGTAGGCCCGTTGCGACTGGCCCCATTCGAGCCGGAACGCCCGGTCTGCGAGCTGGCCCTCGACCGCGAAGCCGTGGCCGTCGCGCTCGCGCTTGAAGACGTCGCCGCGGCGCGCGGCCCACGCGGCGATCTCGCCGACGTCCGGGCCCAGCCCCTGATTCGCGAAGAAGCCCTTGAGACCACCGAGCATGCGCGACTCCGATCCAGAACGCCGGGCGCGATGGATGCGCGAGCCCGGCACGAGGAAGCGAGCGAAGATCGGAGTGTATTCGTGGGCCACGCCGAACGGCCCCGAGTTCCACGTCCGGGTGCGACACTAGTCCCCATGAATCGGCGGCCGGTGTTTCTCAACCTGATGCAGATTCAGATGCCGGTCGGGGCCTTGACGTCCATTGCTCACCGTGTCACGGGAATCGTGCTGGCGATCGGCGTTCCGGCTGCTGTCTATCTGTTCGGACTCTCATTGCGCGATGTCGAGGCGTTCGATCATCTGCTCGAACTGGGCCGCTCGTGGCCTTCCAGGCTGGTCATCGTGGCGTTCGTCTGGGCGCTCGCACACCATCTCCTCGCGGGCGTGCGTCACCTGTTGAGCGACATCGACGTCGGTTCGCGCCTGATCCATGCGCGGCGCAGCGCCTGGATCGTGAACGTGAGTGGGGCGGCTATCGCCCTGCTTGCTGCGGCAGTGATGATGTGAGGAGACCGCTGTCCGGAATGCGAGCGTGGCTGGCGCAGCGACTGAGCGCCCTCTACATGCTCGTTTTCGTGGTCCTCCTGCTGATTCGCCTCCTGCTCGATCCGCCCGGAACGTACGAGGCCTGGCGAGACTGGGTCGCAAGGCCGGCGATCGGCGTGGCGATCCTCGTCTTCTTCGGCGCACTGATCGTTCATGCCTGGATCGGTTTGCGCGACGTGATCCTGGACTACGTTCGGCCTGCCGCCGTGCACGCAACCGTGCTGTCGCTGCTCGGCTTCGCACTCCTGGCCCTCGGCGCGTGGGTCGTCGGGATCCTCTGGCGCCTGGTGGCGTAGTCCTCGGTCCGACTGCACGACAGCATGAAGCTTTCCATCTTTCGTTTCAATCCCGAGCGCGACGCGAAGCCTTACATGCAGGACTTCGAAGTGGAGCCGGGTCCGACCGACCGGATGCTGCTCGATGTCATCGTCCGCCTGAAAAGCCAGGACGAGACGCTGACGCTGAGGAAGTCGTGTCGCGAAGGCGTGTGCGGCTCGGATGCAATGAACATCAACGGCCGCAATGGCCTTGCCTGCATCACGCCGGTCAGGGGACTGAAGGAGCCGGTGGTCCTGCGCCCCTTGCCGAGCTTTCCGGTCATTCGCGACCTGGTGGTCGACATGACGCAGTTCTTCAAGCACTATCACTCGATCAAGCCGTACCTCGTGAACGACGAGCCACCGCCCGAGTTCGAGCGCCTGCAGTCGCCCGAAGATCGCGACAAGCTGAACGGCCTGTACGAGTGCATCCTGTGCGGCTGCTGCACGAGCCAGTGCCCTTCGTCCTGGTGGAACCCCGAGAAGTTCGTCGGTCCGGCGGGCTTGCTTCAAGCGGAGCGCTTCATCGTCGACAGCCGCGATACCGCCACCGCGGCGCGTCTCGACGACCTGAACGACGTCTATCGCCTCTATCGCTGCCGCACGATCATGAACTGCACCGAGGTCTGTCCCAAGGGGCTCGCACCTTCGCGGGCGATCGAGAAGATCCGGCTGGCGATGGTCAAGGAAGCGCTGTGAACGAGTCATGAGCGTCGCCGCCCAGCCGCTGACGCCGGACGACGCCGATCTCTCGCCCTGGTGGTTGCGCTCTGTCGCCATCGTCATGGTGCTCGGCTTTGGAGCGCTGCTCGCGATCACGTCGCTGGCTTACCGCGATGCGCCGCCGATCCCCGAGCAGGTGCTCGACGCGCAAGGCAACGTCGTCTTCAGCGCCGACGACGTGAGCGAAGGCCAGGCCGTATTCCTGAAGTACGGCCTGATGGCCAACGGCAGCATCTGGGGTCACGGCGCCTATCTCGGTCCGGACTACTCCGCCGCCGCCTTGCACCAGATCGGCGTCGACACGGCGGCGGCGATCGCTCTGCAGCGATTCGGCAAACCAATGACGGTCCTGTCACCGGGGCAGCAGGCGGCCGTGCTGGCCGAGACGGCGGTGGAGCTGAAGACCAACCGCTACGACCCGACCACCCGGCGCTTGCAGCTGACCGCACCCGAGTCGCTCGCGTATCGCCAGCAGCTCGCGATCTGGACCGCGTATTTCCGCGACCCGGCGAAGAACGGCGGATTGCGCCGCGACGCGATCACCGATCCGGCGGAACTGCGCCAGTTCACCGCCTTCGTCACCTGGGCGGCCTGGGTATCGGTCGCCAGGCGGCCGGGCGAAGACCATTCGTACACCAACAACTTTCCCTACGACCCGAGCGTCGGCAACGTGCCGATCCCGGGCGCGCTGCTGTGGAGCGCTCTCAGCCTGATCGTCCTGCTGATCGGCATCGCGGCCGTGCTTCTCGCCTTCGGCAAGTTCGACTACCTCGGATGGATCAGCCGCGGCCAGCACATCCACCCGCAGCTGTTGCCCGGCGAGGCCAGCCGCGGCCAGCGCGCGCTGCTGAAGTTTTTCGTCGTCGTCGCGCTGCTGTTCCTCGCGCAGACCCTGGTGGGGGGCGCCACGGCGCACTATCGAGCAGACCCGCAAAGCTTCTACGGCTTCGAGCTCGAGCGGTTTTTCCCGAGCAACCTGATGCGCGTCTGGCATCTGCAGACGGCGATCTTCTGGATCGCCACCGCATACGTCGCTGCCGCCTTGTTCCTCGCTCGATCGCTGCGTGCGGAGGAGCCGCGCTGGCTCGCCCGGTCCGTTCACGTTCTGTTCGCTGCTTTCGTCGTGGTCATCGGCGGCAGCCTGCTCGGTGAATGGCTCGGCATCGCGCAGCTGCTCGGCACGTGGTGGTTCTGGCTCGGCAATCAGGGCTGGGAATACCTGGAGCTCGGCCGGGTCTGGCAGCTGCTGCTGGTCGCCGGGCTCTCGGCATGGTTCGCCGCTCTCTTTGCCCTGGCGCGGCCGCGTGCGATCGCCCAACCCGCAGCACGACCGCTCGCCAAGATGTTCCTGCTGGCCGCCCTGGCCATTCCGGTCTTCTATCTGCCGGCGATGTTCTTCGGCGCGAAGACCAACTACACCGTGGTCGACACCTGGCGCTTCTGGATCATCCACCTGTGGGTCGAAGGCTACTTCGAGTTCTTCGCCACCACCGTCGTCGCCCTGACGTTCTACCAGCTCGGCCTGACGCGCCGCAACGTCGCCTTGCGCGTCATCTACCTCGACGGCATCCTCTATTTCGTCGGCGGTGTCGTCGGCACCGGGCACCACTGGTACTTCAATGGCCAGAGCAGTTTCAACATGGCGATGGCGGCGATGTTTTCCGTGCTTGAAGTCGTGCCCCTCACCTTGCTGACGCTGGATGCCTGGGACTTCGTGCGCACGACACGCGGCCAGTGCGACGTGTGCAACGAGCCCATCGCCATACCGCACAAGTGGACCTTCTATTTCCTGATGGCGGTAGGCTTCTGGAACTTCGTCGGCGCCGGCGTGTTCGGGCTGCTCATCAACCTGCCGATCGTCAGCTACTACGAGGTCGGCACCGCCTTCACGCCAGCCCACGCGCACGGCGCCTTGATGGGCGTGTTCGGCATGCTGGCGATCGCGTTGATGGTGTTCGTGCTGCGCCAGACGACGAGCGAAGCGCGCTGGCCCGACATCGAGAAATACATCAGGGTGGCGTTCTGGGGAACGAACGTCGGCTTGGCGTTGATGCTCGGCTTGAGCCTCTTCCCGGCCGGCGTGCTGCAGCTGCGCGATGTGGTCGAGCATGGCTACTGGCATGCGCGCAGCCTCGACTACATCGGCAACCCGCGCTCGCTCCTGTTCGAGTGGCTGCGTCTGCCAGGTGACCTGGTGTTCATCGTCTTCGGAGCGGTGCCGCTGCTGATCGCGGCCATCAAGGGTTGGGTGGCCGGACGTATCGTGACGGTTCGCCGTGCCGACGGTCAATCTTCCGCTGGGTCCGCCAACGATCGGTAGTGCGCCGAGCGCTCGACCAGGCTGACCATCTGAGTGGCCGCCTGCAGCGTCAGCGGATGGTGCGTGAAGCCAGCCCGCGGCGAGATGTACGCGGCCATCTCGCGCACACGGTCAGAGCAGGCCGCATCGGCCTGCGACAGCAGAGAAATCACGGCGTTCTCCAGGGCGATGACGCGAATGCGAAGCTGCACGAGCTCGGCGTTCGTCAACTGCGGATCGTCCGACGGCATGTGATCGGCGACAGCGTGGTCTTCAGGGCGATGCGCCATGGCGCCTCCTTCGTTCTCCCAGCGCGAGAGCGCCTGAAGGCGCATTTCGAAGCGGGATGGATTGTTCGGCGTTCTCTCGAGCATGGTTTTTTTCGATGGGGGCCCATGTTGCGGGCGCGCGGTTCAACGGGGATGGGTCCGGTAGGCGCGGCCGGCAACGGGAGCGCAACCCCTCACGCCCGCAGCACCCGAGCCGAACTTGCCGGAAAGTGCACCGTGATCTGGCCTGCCCGGAGGGACTCGAACCCCCGACCCCCAGCTTAGAAGGCTGGTGCTCTATCCGGTTGAGCTACGGGCAGATTGGGGCTCGCGCGGCGGCGCCTTGTCGAAACGGTGGTCGGGGCGGCGGGATTCGAACTCGCGACCTACTGGTCCCAAACCAGTTGCGCTACCAGGCTGCGCTACGCCCCGAAACCGCGCGATTATGGCGCGCCGACGTCGTCGACCGGCTGCGGCGCCTCGAGCGACAACAACTCCTTCGACACCGACACGCACTGCTGGATGTGCTGCTCGCAGACGTAGCGCAGCGACGAATACGTGAGCGCGGCCGACACCGCCTGCCCGGCGAGCGGCACGAACTTGGCCGCCTGCTGCGTCGTCAGGCGCACGCCGACGAGCTTGAGCATGCGCACGATCAGGTCTCGCGTCACCATGCGGCCGACGAGCATGCCGCCGCCGGCCGAGATCGCCTTGAAGACGGCGACGCGTCGATCGGGGGCGAGCCGCTCGACCTGCTGCGGCGTCAGGCCGAAGGCGTGGTTGATGTCGGGGATGAGCTTCATCAGCACGGCGACATCGGTGACCCAGTCGAGGCCGGGAATCGGCACGACGGCGACTCCCGCGGCGATCAGGGCGCGGCGGCTCACCATGCGCCTGCAGTGCCGGACGACGACATCGATCTCGCGCGAGCTCGCCGGAACCACCGCCCACGTGTCGTCGGAACCTGCGTCGTGGCTCGCAGTGCGACGGAACAGCGGCAAGCGCGGGAAGGCCATGGCCCGAAGTGTCGTCTATGGGTCAGGCGAATGCCTGCTGCCAGATCTTCTCCAGCCGCTTCACGCTGACCGGCTGCGGCGTCTTCAGCTCCTGCGCGAACAGGCCGACGCGCAGTTCCTCGAGCCACCAGCCGAACTCGTCGAGGCGCGGGTCGGCCGTGCCGTGACGGTCTGCCACCAGGCGCCGCCAGCGCTGCTCGAGAGGACGGATCTCGGCCATCCGCGAAGCGTCGCGGGCCGGGTCGGCGCGCAGCTTGTCGAGCCGCAGCACGATCGCCTTCAGGTAACGGGGCAGATGCGCGAGCCGCGACCACGGCGTCTCGGCGACGAAGCGCCGCGGCACCAGCCGGCCGAGCTGCGCGGTGATGTCGTCGGCCGCGGCCTTGGGCGGGTGCGCGTCCTTCAGCTTTCGAGCTGCGGCGGCGTACTCGACCAGCACCGCGCCGGCCGTGCGCGCCGCCTCGCCGGCGATCAGGCCGAGGCGACCGCGGCCTGCCTCGATGCGCGCCGCGAAGGCGGCCGCATCGGTCGGCAGTGGGTCGGCGAGAAAGGCGCGATCGATGGCGACGCCGACGATCTGCTCGCGCAGCTCCTCGGCGCTGCCGATCGGCAGGTAGGCGACCGCCATCTTGTGCAGGTCGGGAATGCTCTTCTCGAGATGGCGGAGCGCGTCGCGGACCTGCAGCGCGACGAGCCTCGCCAGGCCGGCACGATGTCGCGACGCGGCGACCTCGGGCTCGTCGAAGATCTCGATCTCGACGTGCGTCTGGCGGTCGATCAGCGCCGGAAAGCCGACCATCGACTGGCCACCTTTGCGCACCTCGAGCAGTTCAGGAAGCTCGCCGAAGGTCCAGGCAGTGTGATGCGCCGGGCCGCCGGCCTCGGCCTCCGCCGCGACGGCCCCCGGCACACGCGATGCAGCCGGCACCTTCATCCCGCCCTGCCCGGTCGTCGCCCCCGCGCTGGCCGATGCCGCCGGCAACTTCAGCGCCGCCAGCGCCTGGAACGCCGAGCGTGCCTGCCCGCCGAGCTCGGCCTTGAGCTGCGCCAAGGAGCGCGACTCGCCGAGCTGCCGGCCATGCTCGTCGACGACGCGCAGGTTCATCCGCAGATGCGGCGCCAGTTGCTCGGGCCTGAAGTCGAGCCGGCGCACCTCGACGCCGGAGCGCTCGCGCGCATCGGCGGCGACGGCGTCGACGAGATCGCCTTCGGCGTACGCGTGCCTGCGGATGGCCGCGTCGGCGAACTCGGGTAGCGGCACGAGGCGCGAGCGTGGCCGCTGCGGCAGCGTCTTCGCCAGCGCGACGACCTTGTCCTTGAGCATGCCGGGAACCAGCCATTCGCAGCGCTCGTCGCTGGCGGCGTTGAGCGCATAGATCGGCAGCGTCGCGGTGACGCCGTCGCGGGGATGGCCGGG
>JBBSUK010000021.1:0-35881 GCA_038234975.1 Burkholderiales bacterium | reverse complement strand
GTGCTCGACGGCGAGCTCCTGACCTTGTGGCACGGCCGGGTCGATCCGCTGCCGCGCGGCGAGCCGGGCACGGTGACGGCGGTCGGGGCGGACGCGATCGTCGTCGCCTGCGGCGAGGACGGCATCGCCGTCACCGAGCTGCAGCGCCCGGGCGGCCGACGCATGCCGGTCGCGGCCTTTCTCGCCGGCCGGCCGGTCGCGGTCGGCGCGCGCTTCGACCCTGTGCCGGTTTGAACTCCGCGCCGGCGCACCCATCTACCCCGGGCGCCGCCCCGGCGTCGACCACCACCGGAGCCCCGAGATGTTCAACCTGATGAAGACCGCCATCCTGATGGCGGCGATCACGGCCCTCTTCATGGCCATCGGCGCGTTCGTCGGCGGCCGGCAGGGCATGACGATCGCGCTGCTGGTCGCGGTCGGTCTCAACTTCTTCAGCTACTGGTTCTCCGACAAGCTGGTGCTGAAGATGTACAAGGCGCAGCAGGTCGACGCGAGCTCGGCGCCGCAGTTCTACCGGATGGTCGAGGAACTCGCGACGAAGGCCGGCCTGCCGATGCCCAAGGTCTACCTGATCGACGAGGCGGCGCCCAACGCCTTCGCGACCGGCCGCAACCCCGAGCACGCAGCCGTCGCTGCGACGACCGGCATCCTGCGTGTTCTCTCCGAGCGCGAGATGCGCGGCGTGATGGCGCACGAGCTGACCCACGTCGCCCACGGCGACATCCTCATCTCGACCATCTCGGCGACGATGGCCGGCGCGATCTCGATGCTCGCCAACTTCGCGATGTTCTTCGGCGGCCGGAGCAGCGATGGCCGGTCTTCGAACCCGATCGCGGGCCTCGCAGTCGCCTTCCTCGCGCCGGTCGCCGCCAGCCTGATCCAGATGGCGATCAGCCGCGCCCGCGAGTTCGAGGCCGATCGCGGCGGTGCCGAGATCTCGGGCGACCCGGAGGCGCTGGCGTCGGCGCTGCAGAAGATCTCCGCCTATGCCAAGGGCACGCCGTTCCCGACTGCGGAACGCAACCCGGCGACGGCGCAGATGATGATCATGAACCCGCTGACCGGTGGCGGCCTGCGCACCCTGTTCTCGACCCATCCCTCGACCGAAGAGCGGGTGCAGCGGCTGCTGGCGATGCGCGGGCAGGTGCAGGCGGTGCGCTGAGCCCGTGGCCGCGGCGGCGCTCAAGTCCCGCCGCGAGCGGGCCGATATCCCCGCCATGCTTCGCATCGCGCTCCTGCTCGCCGTCGCTGCCGCCCTCGCCGGTTGCGACGCCCTCGGCATCGAATCGGCCGAGCTGGTGGCCGGCAAGCGCGAGGCCGACGGCAAGGCGGTCGGCGGCGCGTGTCGCCACGCCGGCCGTGCCATCGAGGACTGCTACGTCGTCTACAGGAAGGCAGACCGCTCGGCGATCTACGCCGGCTGGCGGGAAATGAACGACTACATGCGCGAGAACAAGATCGAGCCGGTCGAGCCGGTGCTCACGGCGCAGGCTGCCGCGCCGGAGGCGCCGACGGCGCCCGCCACGGTGGCGGGCGCCAAGCCGCCGGCGCCGACGCACTGACCCTGCGCGTCAGAGCCGGCCGCCGACACCCTTCACGTCGAACTCGCCGACGACGACGCGCTGGCCGCTCTGGCTCTTCAGCCGCAGCGTCGTCCGCTGATCGTGCTGGGCGGCGGTGCCGAATCCGCCCGACAGCCACAGCATCAGCCCGGTGCTCGTCGTCAGCACCTGCTGGCGGTGGCCGTAGAAGTTCGCCTCGATGCGGTAGCGCCCAGGCTTGGCGACGCGCAGCGCGAATTCCTCGGGGCCGTAACCGCCGGTCGCGTCGCGCGAGATCCTGCCTCCCTGGTACGACTGTGCGTGGCCGTAGAAGACCTCCTCGCCGTTCGGGTCGATGACGTGAAGGTCGACGTCGGTCGCATCGGCGTCCCAGGCGAGGACCACGCGCAGGTCGAGCGCCAGGTTGCGCAGGAGCCGCCGGTCGATGCGCGACGTGTCGAGTGGCTTGCCGTCACGGGCAGTGGCCGCCACGATCGCGTTGAGCTCGCCGAGCGCGATCAGGTCGATGTCGGGGAATCGGCCGTCCCAGGACCCGGTGACGACGTCGTGGAGCGCGTCGACGGCACGCTGCGGCTGCCCCGCCGACGCCAGCGCCAGGCCGAGGTCCCGGTGCGACTGCGGCTCCCACGGTGCCAGCTCGAGCACGCGTTCGAAGGTGGCGACGGCGAGCGCCGGCTCGGCCGCCTGGCCGAGCCGGTAGCCGAGCAGGCGCAGCACCTGGCGGTTGTGCAGGTCCATTTCGGCGAGGTTGGACAGTGCGCGCATGCCGATCGCCCGGCTCTCGGCGTCGCCCCTGGCGAGGAACCAATCGGCGGCTTCGAGGAAGAAGCCGACGCTGCGCGCATTGGCACGGCGCTCGTCGAGGTAGACGGCCAGACGCGACGCGGTGTCGGCGCTGCGGTCGAGGCGCTGCAGCCACGCCACGTCGGTCGATGCGGGCTTGAGCGCGATCGCAATCTCGCTCGGCTCGTTGCCGGCATCGGCGTCCCGGCCGGCGCCGGCTGCCTTGCGGGCGACTCGCGGGCCGGACCTGGCCGCGTCGGCGCGTGCTTCGTCGACCGGCGCCGCGAGGGTCGTCATCGGCGCAGCGGGTGGCGGTGCCGGCTGCGCCCGGTCGCTCGCAGCAGCGGATTCGCGCTCCGACGGCGCCACGCGCTGACGCAGCGCGTTCGACGCGCCGGCGACGATCGAGCCGAGCCCGCCCCGCGGTGCCGCGATCTCCTGCTGCGCAGCACGCTTCGGCTCGTCTTTCGGATACGACCGCTCCCACCACGCGACCTTCGCCTCGAAACGCCGCACCACGCCTTCGACGCGCTGTTCCGTGTTGCGCCCGCGCGCCTTGGTCGCCGTCGCGACCAGCCGCGCGTATGCGCCGGCAAGCTCCGCAGGCGGCTCGATGCCGTGGCGCGCGTAGTCCTCGACGCGCTCGAGGACGACGAGCGACGTCGCCGGCCCGGCGATGCGGAAGCGCTGCCCCAGTTCGGCGGCGCGCGCGACGTCGGCAGGGTCGGCCGCCGACAGCGATGCAAGGGTCAGGCGCGCCCACTGCGTCGCGGCCAGGCGCGCCGGGTTCTGGCCGCGGGCGATGCGGACGGTGCGGGTCGAGGGCGTGCCGTCGGCGGCGCGCAGGTGCAGCGTCAGCTCGGCGTGCTCCGCAGTGAACACGCCGGCGACGGCGATGCGGCCGAGCGTCGGCACGTTCGCGTCGAGCACGAGATCGCGGGCGCCGTCGGCGCTGACCCCGGTGACCTGCGCCTCGCGTTCGAGCAAGGCGCGCCTCGCGTCTGCGTCGCCGGTCGACAGCAGGTCGACGAAGCGCCCGCCACTGCTCTCGGCCAGTCGCGTGAGCGCCTGCGGGTCGCCCTTGGCCGAGCTCGAGACGGCATACACCGGCACCGGGAACGCGGGCTTCCACGGCGCGCCCCAGGTCGAGAGGCCGTCGCTGAACCAGATCGCCTCGCTCGACACGCCGTCGTGCACGACGCCGCCGAGCCGGCTCGCGCCGTCGTACACCGTCGCCTGCAGGCTCCTGCGCAGCGCCGACCAGTCGCCGTCGCGCACCGCGTAGCGCTCGGGCGGCGAGACCGTGTCGGCGACGCGAACGAGCGACACGTCGATCGTGCCGGCGCGATGGAAGTAGGCGTCGAGAAGCGCAAGCTCGCGGTCGATGGCGCGATCGGCACCGGACGCCGACTGGTCCCAGACGATCTGCACGCGGCGCGGCAGCGCCCTGGGGCGCGAGCGGCCTTCGCCGAGCGGGATCGAGGCCGAGAACCAGGCGTCGCCGCCGCGCATTTCGGTGGTGATCGTCGGGCCTGTCGCGGGCCTGCTCCGCACCAGGAGCGGCGCGGTGGGCAGCGCTGCATCCGCGCGCGAGGTGCGTGCGATGAATCCGCCGCGCGGGTCGGCGACGAAGCCGAGCCCGAGCGAGGCGTCGCCGTCGAGCGTCGGCGGCTCCGCGGCGGCGGGAAAGCGCAGCGCGACTTCGAGCCTGGCCACCGAGGCTGCGTAGGCCAGCGGAACGACGACGCGGGCGCCGGCCGGCTCGGTGAGGCGCAGCATCACCGTTCGCGTCTTCCCCGGCTCGATCGGATAGATGCGCAGCTCGTACTGGTTGCCCTGCGTGTGCTGCAGCAGCCCGGGGTCGACGCGCTGGCGCGTGATGTCCTCGAACATCTGCTCGGCGCGCGCCTTCGGCACCGGCACCGCCTCGCGCAGCGCGCCGTTCACGTCGAGGGCAAATCCGGTCACGACCTGCGTGGCGCCGAGCGGGAACGCGAGCCTGCCTTCGAGCGTGCGCGTGTTCGGGTTGAAGAACGTCATCTCGACCCGCGTCTCGGCGACGCCGCCCGCGACGTCGGTCTCGACCTTCAGCGCCTGCAGCCGCACCGGCTGGGCCGCCCCCGAAACGACGAGCACCGGCGCACGCCATGCCGCCGCGAGCACGGCGTCGACCCGGCTGCCCGCGCCCTGCGCCTGCGCCTGAGCGGCGACGATCGCCGGCGCGACGAGGAGCGCTGCGCCGAGGCGGAGGGCGTTGCGGGCGTGACGGTGGATCGCCGAACGAACGGACGAACCAAAGGCCGATGGGATCGACATGGAACGCGCTCCTGCTGCGATGCGTTGACCCCGATTGACACGTGCGTCACGCCAGGACGGGGTGAACCGTTCACGGTCGGTCGACCGGCGGCTCCTAGAATCGTCCGGTTCCCACGACGCCCTGCACACCGCCCGGATGAGCACCTTCCTGCGCTTCACCGACCTGATCCGGGAAGGATCGCTCGCCGGCAAGCGCGTCCTCATCCGCGCCGATCTCAACGTGCCGCAGGACCATTCCGCCGAGGGGCGGGGCCGCATCACCGAAGACACGCGCATCCGCGCTTCGTTGCCGTGCATCGAGCAGGCGCTGGCGGCCGGCGCCGCGGTGATGGTGACGTCGCACCTCGGGCGGCCGGAAGAGGGCGCGATGAAGCCGGAACACTCGCTCGCGCCCGTCGCCGAGCGCATCTCGGCGCTGCTCGGTCGACCCGTGCCGGTGGTCGCCGACTGGTTGGGCGGCGTCGACGTGCAGCCCGGCCAGGTCGTGCTGCTCGAGAACTGCCGCGTCAACGTCGGCGAGAAGAAGAACCACGCGCCACTGGCGCAGCAGATGGCGCGCCTGTGCGACGTCTACGTCAACGACGCGTTCGGCACCGCGCATCGCGCCGAGGCGTCGACGCACGGCATCGCCGAGTACGCGCCGGTCGCCGTCGCCGGGCCGCTGCTCGCCGCCGAGGTCGACGCGCTGGAGCGCGCCCTCGCCGCGCCGAGGCGGCCGCTGGTGGCCATCGTCGGCGGCTCGAAGGTCTCGACCAAGCTGACGATCCTGAAGGCACTCGCGGCCAAGGTCGACCGGCTGGTCGTCGGCGGTGGCATCGCCAACACCTTCCTGCTCGCTGCGGGCCTGCCGATCGGCAAGAGCCTGGCCGAGCCGGCGCTCGTCGAGGAGGCGAAATCGGTGATCGAGGCGATGCGGGCGCGCGGCGCCGAGGTGCCGATCCCGGTGGACGTCGTCGTCGCAACCGCGTTCGCCGCCGACGCGAAGGCGACGGTCAAGGCGGCGAGCGACGTGCAGCCAGACGAGATGATCCTCGACCTCGGCCCCAAGACCGCCGACACGCTCGCCGCCGTGCTGCGTGACGCCGGCACCATCGTCTGGAACGGTCCGGTCGGCGTGTTCGAGTTCGACGCCTTCGCGCACGGCACCGAGACGGTCGCCCGCGCCATCGCCGACTCGGCGGCCTACTCGATCGCCGGCGGCGGCGACACGCTCGCGGCGATCGCGAAGTACGGCATCGCCGACGACGTGAGCTACATCTCCACCGGCGGCGGCGCCTTCCTCGAGATGCTCGAGGGCAAGACGCTGCCGGCGGTCGCCGTCCTCGAACAACGCGCGGCGGCGACCCTGCGATGAACGACGCTGCCGGACGGCGCGCCACCAAGATCGTCGCCACGCTCGGGCCGGCGTCGAGCACGCCGGAGGTGCTCGAGAAGATGCTGCGTGCCGGCGTCGACGTCGTGCGCTTCAACTTCTCGCACGGCACGAGCCAGGATCACATCGACCGCGCCACGGTGATCCGCGAGGTGGCGAAGAAGGTCGGCAAGGAGGTGGCCATCATGGCCGACCTCCAGGGCCCGAAGATCCGCGTCGGCAAGTTCGAGGGCGGCCGGGCGCAGCTCGAGGCGGGCGCCTCGTTCGTGCTCGACGCGCAGATGACGATGCCGGGCGACGCCTCGCGCGTCGGCCTCGACTACAAGGAGCTGCCGCGCGACGTGCGCCCCGGCGACACGCTGCTTCTCAACGACGGGCTGATCCAGCTCACGATCGACAAGGTCGTGGGCGAGGCGGTGCATACCACTGTCGTCGTCGGCGGCGAGCTGTCGAACAACAAGGGCATCAACAAGGCCGGCGGTGGCCTCACCGCGCCGGCGCTCACCGGCAAGGACATGGAGGACATCAAGACCGCGATGGCCTTCCAGTGCGAGTACCTCGCGGTCAGCTTTCCGAAGAGCGCCACCGACATGGAGATGGCGCGCCAGCTCGCCAACGTGGCCGGCGAGCCGCTGCGCCACAAGACGCTGCTGATCGCCAAGATCGAGCGCAGCGAGGCGATCCCGGCGCTCGAGGCGATCCTCAAGGCGAGCGACGGCATCATGGTGGCGCGCGGCGACCTGGCCGTCGAGGTCGGCAACGCGGCCGTGCCGGCGCTGCAGAAGCGGATGATCCGGCTCGCCCGCGAGATGGACAAGCTCACCATCACCGCGACGCAGATGATGGAGTCGATGATCGTCAACCCGGTGCCGACGCGCGCCGAGGTGAGCGACGTCGCCAATGCCGTGCTCGACGGCACCGACGCGGTGATGCTGTCGGCCGAGACGGCGGCCGGCAAGTACCCGGTCGAGACGGTGGCGATGATGGCGTCGATCTGCGTCGAGGCCGAGCGCGCCGAGGAGATCTCGCTCGACGCCGGCTTCACCAACAAGACCTTCGGCCGCATCGACCAGTCGATCGCGATGGCGGCGCTGTTCACCGCGCACCACCTCGGCTGCAAGGCGATCCTCGCGCTCACCGAGTCGGGCTCGACGGCGCTGTGGATGAGCCGGCAGCGCATCCACGTGCCGATCTTCGGCCTCACCTCGCAGATCCGGAGCCAGCGGCGGATGGCGATGTACCGCAACGTCACGCCGATGCTGATGCCCAACTTCGACGACCGCGACACTGCGCTGCAGCACGCCGAGAAGCTGCTCGTCGAGGCCGGCGTGCTCAAGCCGGGCGACACCTACGGCATCACGTGCGGCGAGCCGATGGGGTACCCGGGCGGCACCAACATGCTGAAGGTGGTGCGGGTCGGCTGACCCGGGCGGCGCGCGTTCAGTCGATCTTCATCGCCAGGCTGGTGGTGAACAGCGTGTCGCCCTTCTTGAAGCCCGCCCCCGGATCGCTGTCGTAGCGATAGTTGAGGCCGACATTGAGGCTGAGCAGCGGACTCATCGCCACCGACAGGCCGCTGTCGAACACGCCCCGATAGCCGCCGCCCGAGCGCAACGCCGGGAACAAAGTGAGCTTCTGGCGAAACATCGTGGTGTCGGTCCACTTGTGGGTCGACTCCTCGCCGAGCAGCGCTTCGACCCGGCCGTAGCGCGTGCGGGTCCGGCCGTTGATGTCGGCCGGCTCGATGTAGCGGTCTTCCACGTACCCGGCGCCGATCGACACGTCGAATGTCGTCGTGTCGTTCTTGACCAGATGGCGGCCGACGCCGCCGTGCGCGCCGTAGCGGCCTGAGATGTTGGCGAACTTGTCGCGCAGGTAGTCGACGCTGCCGAAGCCGAAGTACAGGGGCGTGAAGTCGCGGTCGTACTGCGTGCCGGCGGTGATGTTCTCCGCGGAGGTGGTGCCGTCTTCGCGCGACCAGACCGCCTTGGCGCCGAAGCGCCACTTGCTGTCGCCCGTGGCGCGCACGCCGTCGGCGGCGAGGTTGACGCTGGCGGCACTGGTGTTGCCGGACGCGTAGCTCGCGCCGGCGGCGAGCGAATAGCGGAACTCGCCGTCGGGCTTGACGGTCGCTTGCGCCCCTGCGAGGAGGGGGAGCGCGGCGAGGACGAACGCGCAAGGAAGGGCGAGGTGACGCGACATCGGTTCGTGGCTCGTTGTGACAGGGCCGCGCAGTGTGATGCAGGCGCGCGAGAATGGCCTTCGATGAACGAAGATTCCCGTCAGGAGATCACGCTTGGCGACGTCCGCGCCGCCGCCCTGCGCCTGCGCGGCGAGATCGGCGACACGCCCTGCCTGCACTCGCGCACGCTTTCGGCCATCTGCGGCTGCGAGATCTACCTGAAGTTCGAGAACCTGCAGTTCACGGCGTCGTTCAAGGAGCGCGGCGCGCTGAACAAGATGGCGCAGCTCACGGCCGCCGAGAAGGCCGCGGGCGTGCTCGCGGTGAGCGCGGGCAACCATGCGCAGGCGGTCGCCTATCACGCCGAGCGGATGGGCATCGCGGCGACGATCGTGATGCCGCGTTTCGCGTCGAGCGTGAAGGTCGAGAACACGCGCCGCTTCGGCGCCGAGGTCGTGCTCGAGGGAGACACCTTCGAGGACGCACGGGTCGCCGGGCTGAAGCTCGCCGCCGAGCGCGGCCTCGCCGTCGTGCATCCGTTCGATGACCTCGCCGTCGTGGCGGGGCAGGGCACCGTCGCGCTCGAGATGCTGGCGCAGCAGCCGGCGATCGACACGCTGGTGGTCGCCATCGGCGGCGGCGGGCTCATCGGCGGCATGGCGACGGCGGCGCGCGCCGTGCAACCCGACGTGCGGGTCATCGGTGTGCAGACGGAACGGTTCCCGGCGGCGTGGAACCTGAAGCACGGCCAGGCGCGCGAATGCGGCCAGGCGACGATCGCCGACGGCATCGGCGTGAAGAGCCCGGGAGCGTTGACGCAGCCGATCATCGACAGGCTGGTCGACGACGTGATGCTCGTCAGCGAGGACGACATCGAGCTGGCGATCCTGATGCTGCTCGAGATCGAGAAGACGGTGGTCGAGGGCGCCGGCGCCGTCGGCCTCGCGGCGGTGCTGAAGGACAGGGCGCGCTTCGCCGGGCGGCACGTCGGCCTCGTGCTGTGCGGCGGCAACATCGAGCCGCTGGTGCTCGCCGAGATCGTCGAGCGCGGCATGGTGAAGTCGGGCCGGCTGGTGCGACTGCGGATCAACGTTCGCGACGTGCCCGGTGCGCTCGCCGACGTCGCGGCGCTGCTCGGCAGGCTCGGCGCCAACATCGACGAGGTCCAGCACCAGCGCGCCTTCACCTCGCTGTCGGTCGAGCGGGTGCAGATCGAGGTCGTGGTGCAGACGCGCGGCCTGGAACACGTCGAGCGCATCCTCGCGGCGATGCGCGCCGAGGGACTGGACGCGGAGCGGATCGGCTGACGTCGCGCGGGCCGACGCCGTCGCCGCCGCCAGCCGCCGACGATCAGGAAGCGCGCGCCGCCGCGACGGCGCGGGCGACGCAGCGGCCGCGCCGCTCGTCGACCCGCCGTGCGAACCATTCGGTCGTCAGCGACCGCGTGATCTTCGGACTCTGCAGCCTGATGCGCGGCAGCATCGCGCGTGGCAGCGGGCTGCCGCTCTGCCGATCGGCGAGGGCGAAGACGCGTTCCCACACCGGCGTGCGCTCGAGGCCGGGCGATTCGTCCTGCGCGAGCGCGCGGTGGATGGCCGTGTCGCCGAGGCCGAGCCGCGGGCCGATCGCCCGCACGGCGCTTTCCGTCGCGCCCGGCCGGGCGGCGTCGGCGCCCGGCGCGACGAGGTCACCGTCGAGCTCCAGCGGCATGCCCGACACGAGGCTGACGGCGTTCTGGAATGCGGCGTTGCGGCTGGCGTAGTGGCCGGCGTTGAAATCGGCGAAGCGGTAGATCGGCCGGTCGTAGTTCGCCGGATAGTCGAGCAGGTGGGCGATGCCGAAGTAGAGGCCGCCACGGCGCGAGAACACCTCGTCGCGCACCGTGCCGCTCATGCGATACGGGTAGGCCGCCGCCTTCACGTGCCGCTCGGCGTAGTCGACGCTGACCTGCATCGGGCCGCCCGTGCGCACCGGGTTGTAGCCGCCGAGCAGGCGCCGGCCGAGCGGCACCTGGTCGACGAAGTCCTCGAACACGTCGGACAGCTCCCGCTCGGTCCTGGCGGCGTCGATGCGGTCGCTGTAGGTCCGCGCGTCCGGCGAGCGCAACTGCAGTGCCGCGTTGACGACCAGCCGCGGCACGCCGGCACGCTCGGCGCGCCGGTCGATCTCGGCCCGCGCCAGCGCGCCGAGCCGCGGCACCGACGGGTCGGCGCGAAAGGTCGACTCCTGCTCCGCCACCGCGAGCACCGAGCAGATGTGGTCGATGCTCGGGTCGATGCGCAAGGCGACGAAGGCGGCGTAGATGTCGACGGCCCAGTCCGTCCGATCGGGAACGCTCGCCGGCATCAGCGAGACGATCTGCGACCGGATCTCGTCGGCACTCGCCCGGGTCGGCGACGGCGGCTGGCTGGCGCAGCCCGCCAGCAGCGCCACGGCGAAGGCGAAGGCAAAGGTGGCGGCGCGCAGGCGGGTCCTTGGATGCATCAATCGAAGCTTAGCCCGAGCGCGACCGCTCGGTTGGGCGGTGCCCGTCGTTGGCATCGGCGTGCGCGCGACGATCGGATCGCTGCTCGCCGAAGCCGACGGCTCAGTGCTTGTCCTTGTGCTTGTCCTTGTCGTGGCCTCGGCCGTGCCCCTTGTCGTCGCCCTTGTCGTGCCCCTTGCCATGACCCCGGTCGTGCCCGGGCGGGCCGCGGTGGTCGTACCGGTCGCCTCGATGGTCGTATCGGTCGCCCCGGTGGTCGGCCCGGTGATCGTCGCGCCGGTCGTCGCGACGGTCACCAATGCTCATGCTGGTAGCGCGGCGCGTAGTACCGTGCGGTACCAGTTGTCCTGGACGAAATAGACGCGGCGACCGCAGGCGTCGTAGCGCCCGCAGAAGCGGCGCCAATCGCGCGCGTGCCCGGGCGGGACGCGGAGGTAAAGCGGCTCGACGACGAGCGGCGCCGGCGCGATCAGCAAAGGACGCGCATAGAGCAGGGGCGGCGCCGGCATGCCGCCGAGGTCGAGGCGGCCGTAGAAGTACGGATCGCCGATGCTGACGGAGACGTTGACGTCGGCGGCGACCGCCGGGGTCGCGACGACCGACGCGGCGGCGATCGAGGCGAGCACGCTGCCGAGGATGGCGAGGCGACGCACGGCAGGCAAAGCGGTCGGCGTGGGCGAGGGGTGCAGAAGGGGTCGGCTCATGACGTGCTCCGTGAACGGGACGCTCCAGCATGCCCCAGCCCGGTGCATCGACGGCCCGCGATCGGCCCGCACGCCTGTCGGACCGACGCTCACCCGGGACGGCCGGTACGGCCGAAACGCGCCCGCGCGCCGAGCCGTTCCTCGATGCGCAGCGCCTCGTTCCACTTCGCCATCCGCTCGCCACGTGCGAACGAGCCGACCTTGAGCTGGCCGACGCCCCAGCCGACGGCGAGGTGGACGATCGTCGTGTCCTCCGTTTCGCCCGAACGCGCCGAGACGATGCCGGCGTAGCCGACGTCGCGGGCCGCGTCCCACGCGGCGAGCGTCTCGGTGAGGGTGCCGCGCTGGTTCGGCTTGAGCAGCACCGCGTTGCCGGCGCCGGCGGCGGCGGCGCTTCGAACGAGCGCAGCGTCGGTGACGAGGAAGTCGTCGCCGACGATCTGCACGGCCCGACCCGCGCGCTGCTCGACGGCGCGCGTGAACGCGGTGAATCCCTCCGGGTCGTCTTCGGCGAGCGGGTCCTCGATCGAGACGATCGGGTAGGTGTCGAGCCAGCGCAGGAGGAGTTCGATGAAGCCGTCGCGGTCGTGTTCGGTGGCGTCGAGGCCGAGCCTGTAGCGGCCTTCGTGTCCGAACTCGGAGGCGGCGATGTCGAGCGCGATCGCCACCTGCCGACCGGGCTCGTAGCCGGCGCGCTCGATCGCCTCGACGAGCGCGCGCAGCGCGTCCTCGTTGCTTGCGAAGTCGGGCCACCAACCGCCTTCGTCGGCCACGCCCGACAACGGCCCGCGCGATTGCATGAGCAGGCCGGCATGGCGGTAGACCTCGGCCGTCCAGTCGAGCGACTGCGCGAAGTTCGCCGCTGCCGGGCACACCACCATGAAGTCCTGGATGTCGACACGACGCCCCGCGTGCGCGCCGCCGCCGAAGATCTGGATCTGCGGCATCGGAACGAGGTCGGCGTCGCTGCCGCCGAGGTGCTCGTACAGCGGGACGCCTCGGGCGGCCGCCGCCGCATGCGCCGACGCCATCGAGACGGCGAGCGTGGCGTTGGCGCCGAGGCGCGACTTCGCCGGCGTGCCGTCGAGCTCGATCAGGCGACGGTCGAGCGCGGCTTGATCGTGGGCGTCGAGGCCGACGACTGCCGCCGCGATCTCGCCGTCGACGTGGTCGACGGCGCGCGTGACGTCGAGCCCGCCGTGCGCTGCGCCGCCGTCGCGCAGCTCGACCGCCTCGCGCGTGCCTTTCGAGGCGCCGGCCGGCACGATGGCGCGGCCGCTGGCGCCGCCAGCGAGCGCGACCTCGGCCTCGACCGTCGGTCGGCCTCGACTGTCCCAGACGCGACGTGCGTGGACGCTGCGGATGGCGGTCTTCACGCGGTCGCGAGCTCCTCGTTCCACTGCCTTGCGACGTCGGCGAACCGCACGGGCGGGTCGCGCAGCAGCGGCTTGGCGACACGGCGCACGCGCTCGCGGTCGGCGTCGCGCTCGATGTACTCGACCGGCGACTTGCCGTCGACGCGGGCGAGCAGCAGCCCGGGCAGCAACGACGCGGCTCGCGCCTCGACCGCATCGGCGGGCTCCCAGTCGACTTCGGCGAGCCACGCCGCGGCAAGCGCATCGAAGGAAGCCAGGAAGTCGCGCCGCGACGCCGGCGCCCACAGGCACTTCAGCAACAGGTGGTTGAGACAGAACGCGATGTCGAACGCAGGGTCGCCCCACCAGGCGCACTCGGCATCGAGGAAGACGGGATGGCCGTCGCTGGCGATCAGGATGTTCTTCGGGCTCACGTCGCCGTGGACGAGTGCGCGTTTCGTCGAGCGGGTGCGAGTCACGAGTCGTTCGAGCGCAGGCGCGACGTCGGCATGGCGCGCGGCGGTCGCGAGCAGGTAGGGCTCGAGGCGGATGTCGAAGAAGATCGCATCGGTGTCGAATTGGGCGGCGAGCTCGGGGCGGGCCGCCGAGTGCGCGTGGATGCGGCCGAGCACGCGGCCGACATGTGCGGCCGTCGACGGGTCGGCCTCTCCGTCGCGCAGCATCGACTTCCAGAGACGGTGATCGGCCGGCGCGAGCCACGCCAGCGCGAGCACGCCCAGCCTCGGGTGCTGCCCGAGCACGCGAGGTGCAGCGCCCGGCACCGCGGCACGAGCGGCTTCCATCCAGCGCGCCTCGTAGCGGTTGCGCTCGATCGGCGCACGCCAGTCGGCGGCGACGCGCAGCTTGGCGAGGGCGCGCTTGACGCACAGCGGGCCGCGCTTCGTGTCGACGCGCCAGATGTCCGACGACACGCCACCGGTGAGCGGCTCGCCGGTCAGGCGCTCGTCGGCATCGGCGAGGCCGAGCTCGCGGAGCGCTTCGGCAAACTCCGGCGGAACCTCGCCGTTCGAGCCCGGTCGGCTGCTCACGGTGCGGCGCGGCGCTCGGCCTCGACGAGCCTGACGAGCGCGTGCAGCGCCTGGTTGACCGGTGTGGCGATGCCGAGCGCAAGGCCGCGCCGCGCGACGAAGCCGTTGAGGTGGTCGATCTCGCTCGGCTTGCCGCGCGCCAGGTCCTGTGCCGTCGACGAGAGCTGTGCCGGCATCGCCCCGGCGATCGAGCGCATCGCCGCGAGCGACGCACCGAGCTCGAGCGCGACGCCGTCGGTCCGGGCGACTGCGACCACCTCGCGGACCACCGCCTCCTGCAGTTCGCGGATCGCGGCCTGCTCGGTCATCCGGCCGTAGGGCGACTGCGCCAGCGCCGAGATCGCGTTGTACGCGCAGTTGACCATCAGCTTCGACCAGAGCTCGGCCATCACGTCGGCGGAGACGCGCACCGGCACCTGTGCGGCGGTGAAGATCTCGACGATCACCTGCAGCCGGTCGCGCAGGAGCGCGTCGTTTGCCGAAGCAGCGTCGCGCGCGCCGATGACGAGGTCGCCGCGACCGAAGTGCGCGACGAGGCCCGGCTCCGGCATCGCCGTGGCGACGTAGACGACCGCCGGCACGACGGTGCAGGCCACGTGACTCGCGAGCGTCGCCGCGTTCTCGACGCCGTTCTGCAGGCTGAGCACCGTCGCCGACGGCGCGACGTGCGCGGCCAGGTCGCGTGCGACGGAGTCGGTGTCGGTCGACTTCACGGCAACGAGCACGAGGTCGGCGGCGGCGACTGCGGCGGCGAGATCGGTCGTCGCGCCGATCGGCACCGTCTCGAGCCGTCCGCCCATCTGAAGGCGGATGCCGCCGGCGCGCCCGATCGCGTCGACCTGAGCCCGGCGCGCGACCAGCGTCACCTGGTGCCCGGCGCGCGCCAGCATCGCACCGAAATAGCCGCCGACGGCGCCGGCGCCGACGACGGCGGTGGAGCGGAAGGTCGCCGTGCTCAACGAAGGAATCCCCGTGCGATCCTGGTCACGCGTTTGCTAGCGAGGCATCGGCAGCGACAGCGGCATGCCGTCGTCGCGACACATCGCGGGCGCGTGCGACGGCTTCGTGCCGAGGCCGGGCGAGCACTGCCAGGTGATCGCGTCGTCGTTGCCGGCCTGCGGCGAGAAGACGAGCTGCTCGCCCTGCGGCGTCTCGATCGACAGCGACATCGTGTCGGCATCGAGCGAGAGCTGCGAGCCGTCGGGCAGGGCGGGGTCGACGTTCGCGTCGGCCAGCGACCCGGGCTTCTCGTGGTGCTGCGCGTAATACGCGCCGATCGCCTTCTTCGCCGGGTCGGCGGCGAGATAGGCCGCGGTCAGCCGGGCCCGCCCCTGGTAGTCGGAATAGGCGGGAATGCCGATCGCAGCCAGCATGCCGAACAGGAACAGCACGACGAGCAATCCGCCGGCGCCGCCGACGCGGCCGGCGTACGGAACGAAGCAGGCGAGGAAGCCGGCGAACGCGTTGCGGCGCGGCATCTGCGCGGCCGGATCGAGCACGCGCGCCGCGCGCTTGGTGAGCCACGGGTAGCCGCCGGTGAGCTCGTGGAACGACATCCAGAAGCCCCGCGTGAGCACGGATTGCGCGGCGTAGGCGCCGAGGTCGACCTGCTTCCAGCGTTCGGCGCCTGCGGCCAGCGCCACCAGCGCGCGGGCCGCGTTTTCGGGCGAACTGCAGCAGGCCCGGCCGTGGCGATCGCAGGTCGATTCCTTGGCGCGTGAATACGCGGCGCCGAGGATCGGCAGCCACAGCACCGGCAACCGGAACAGCCGCCCGGTGAGGTGGCGCATGCGCACGTGGCCGAGCTCGTGGCCGATGTAGAACGCGACGCCGTCAGGGTGCTCGTCCATCGCGTCGACCACGTCGGACAGCAGCACGATGTAGGAGCGGCCGAGGAAACGCGTCGCGAAGGCGTTGAACATGCCGTCGCCCTGCAGCAGGTAGGCCTCTGGCTTGTCGGCGTCGGCGATACCCAGGCGGGCGCAGGCGTCGTCGAAGCGGGATCGCAGGTCGGGCAGCTGCTGTGCCGACAGCAGCACGCCGTTGCCGCGCACCCAGGAGATCAGCGCCGACTGCGCGAACAGGTAGAAGAGGAAGCCGAACAGCAGATAGACCAGGGCGATGCCCAGCGTGCCGACGATGATCAACAGCCAGGCGATCAGGCCGAGCACGAGCGTGATCGTGCCGAGCGTCTTCTCCTTGGGGTAGACGAGTTCGTCCTGCATCGCTTCCTCCTCCGGGCTCCCGACCCCGGCGCGATTCTGGGCCATCCGACGGTCGCCACGGCAGTCGAACTAACATGCAGCGCTCGAGCCCGTGCGGCGCGGAAATGGTGGTGTGGCGATGGCGGAGCGGTCGTTCGTCGAAGAGGTCAAGAAGCTGCGGCTCGGCGAAGGCGAGCTGTTTCGCGGCGAGGGCATCCTCGCCGTGACCAAGGCGCTGCTCGAGTCGGGCGTCTCGTACGTCGCCGGCTACCAGGGCGCGCCGATCTCGCACCTGATGGACGTGCTCGCCGATGCGCAGGACATCCTCGCCGAGCACGGCATCCGCTTCGAGAGCAGCGCCAGCGAGGCGACCGCGGCGGCCACGCTGGCGGCGTCGGTGAACGACCCGATGCGCGGCGCGGTCACGTTCAAGGGGCCGGTCGGCGTCAACGTCGCCTCCGACGCGCTCGCCAACCTCGCCTCGGGCGGCGTCACCGGCGGCGCGCTGGTGATCGTCGGCGAGGACTACGGCGAGGGCTCGTCGATCATGCAGGAGCGCAGCCACGCTTTCGCGATGAAGTCGCAGATCTGGCTGCTCGACCCGCGGCCGGACCTGCCGGCGATCGTCAAGGCCGTGAAGGACGGCTTCGCCCTGTCGGAGGCGACCCACACGCCGGTGATGCTGATGCTGCGCATCCGCGCCTGCCACGTGCACGGCCAGTTCACGGCGTCGGCGAACCGCACCGCCGCGTTCAAGTCGATCGACGCGCTCGCCGCGCCGCGCCGCGACACGGCGCGCATCGCTCTGCCGCCTGCCACGTACCTCCACGAGCAGGAGAAGCTCGCGAAGCGCTGGCCGGCCGCGCTCGAGTTCATTCGCGAGCACCGGCTCAACGAGGTGTTCGAAGGGGTGGGCGATGCCGAGGGCGGCGGCGACGCACGCGACCGCGAGCTCGGCGTCATCGTCCAGGGCGGCATGTACAACGCGCTGGTGCGGGCGCTCGAGCGGCTCGGCCTCGCCGACATCTACGGCCGCTCGAAGATTCCGGTCTACGTCATGAACGTCACCTACCCGGTGGTGCCCGACGAGATCACCCGCTTCTGTGCCGGCAAGCGCGCGGTGCTGCTCGTCGAGGAAGGCCAGCCCGACTTCATCGAACAGAACCTGCAGTCGATTTTGAGGAAGGCCGACCTGCAGACCGAACTGCACGGCAAGGACTTCCTGGCGCCGGCCGGCGAGTACACCGGCGCGGAGGTGCTGAAGGGAACGCGGGCGTTCCTCGAGCACTGCGGGCGCATCGAGCCGAAGCGGGCGCCGCCTGCCGCACCCCCAAGGGTGATTCCCCTGGCCGATGCGGCGTCCCTCGACGCCAACGTGCACGGTCGCCCGCCGGGCTTTTGCACCGGCTGCCCGGAGCGGCCGATCTTCAGCGCGATGAAGCTCGTCGAGCGTGAGCTCGGCACGCACCACATCAGCGCCGACATCGGCTGCCACCTGTTCTCCATCCTGCCGCCGTTCCACCTCGGCAACACGACGATGGGCTACGGCCTCGGCGCGGCCGGCGCGTCGGCGTTCAGTCCCGCCGTCTCGCAGGCCTCCGGCACGCCGTCGAAGCGTGCCATCTCGGTGATGGGCGACGGTGGCTTCTGGCACAACGGCCTGACCAGCGGCATCGCCAACGCTGTCTTCAACCGCAGCGACAACCTCACGATCGTCGTCGACAACAACTACACGTCGGCCACCGGCGGGCAGGACCTGCTCTCGTCGAAGTCGAGCCACCCGACGCGGAGTACCGGCCACGCCATCGAGCAGGCGGTGCGCGGCGTCGGTGTCGGCTGGGTGAAGACGCTGCGCCGCACCTACGACGTCGCCGGCATGCGCGATGCGCTGAAGGACGCGCTGACCACGACCGAGCGCGGCCCGAAGGTGCTGATTGCGCAGTCGGAGTGCCAGCTCAACAAGCAGCGGCGCGAGAAGCCGCTGGTGAAGAAGGCGATCGCCGCCGGCGAGCGCGTGGTGCGCGAGCGCTTCGGCGTCGACGCCGACACCTGCACCGGCGACCACTCCTGCATCCGCCTCTCGGGCTGCCCGTCGCTGTCGATCAAGCCGAACCCCGACCCGCTGCGCACCGATCCGGTCGCCACGGTGCTCGACTCGTGCGTCGGCTGCGGCGTGTGCGGCGAGGTGTCGCACGCCGCGGTGCTGTGCCCGTCGTTTTACAAGGCGCGCATCGTCACGAATCCGGGCGGCTGGGATCGGTTCGCCGAGCGCGTTCGCAGCACCGTTATCGGCTGGCTGCAACGGCGCGACACGAAGGCGAGGTCGCGCCTCGCCTTCTGACGTGCCGCAAGCGATGCGCAGCGCCCAGCCGATCAAGATCGCCATCCTCGCGATGGGCGGCGAGGGCGGTGGCGTGCTCGCCGACTGGATCGTCGACCTCGGCGAGACCAACGGCTGGCTGGCGCAGACGACGTCGGTCCCCGGCGTCGCGCAGCGCACCGGTGCGACCATGTACTACGTCGAGCTCTACCCGCAGGCCGAAGCCGAGCGCGACGGTGCCAGGCCGGTCTTCGCGCTGATGCCGCTGCCGGGCGACGTCGACGTCGTGCTCGCCTCCGAACTCATGGAGTGCGGCCGCGCCGTGCAGCGCGGCCTCGTCACGGCGGACCGGACGACGCTCGTCGCCTCGACGCACCGCGTCTACTCGATCGCCGAGAAAGTGGCGATGGGCGACGGCCGCGTCGACAGCGCCGCGCTGCTCGCGCACGCCGGGGCCGCCGCGAAGCGCTTCGTGCGCTTCGACATGGCGGCAGCCGCGGAGCAGGGCGGCAGCGTGATCAGCGCGGTGCTGTTCGGCGCACTGGCCGGCACCGGCGTGCTGCCGTTCTCGCGGGCGCAATTCGAGGCGACGATCACGCGCGGCGGCGTCGGCGTCGCGCCGAGCCTGAAGGCCTTCGCGGCAGCGCACGCGCGGGCGAGCAGCGACGACGGCACGACGGCACGCGAACCGCTCGCGCCACCGGTCGAAACCGTGCCGGGACCGGCCGCAGCCGCGCTCGACGGCACGACGGACGCCCCGGCCGTCGCGGTGCCGACGCTCGCGGCGCCTGCGGGTTCGGTGGTCGACCCCGGCGTCCGCGCGCTGCTCGTCCGCATCGACGCGGCATTCCCTGCGTCGTCGCGCGCCATGCTGCGCGAAGGTGTCCGTCGCCTGATCGACTACCAGGACCTGCACTATGCAGGCCTCTACCTGGATCGCCTCGTGTCGCTCGCGGGACACGACAGCGAGCTGCTCGACGAGACCGCCCGCCACCTCGCCCTCTGGATGTCGTACGAGGACACGGCGCGCGTCGCGGCGCTGAAGACCCGCGGCGAGCGGTTCGACCGGGTTCGTTCCGAGGTGCGGGCCGGCGCCGACCAGGTGCTCGCGATCGACGAGTACCTGCACCCGCGCGTGCAGGAGATCGCCGAGACGCTGCCGGCGGCGATCGGCCGACACCTCGAGCGACCGGGCTGGCTGCGCAGCGTCGTCGAGCGGGCGACCTCGCGCGGCCGCGTCGTCACGACGAGCTCGCTGACGGGGTTCCTGATGCTGCGCGCCGTCGCCGGAATGAAGCGCTGGCGACGCTCGACGACGCGCTACGCCACCGAGAACGCGGCCATCGAGGCCTGGCTCGCGCGCATCGCCGACGCCGCGGCGTCGAACCCGGCGCTGGCCGTCGAGGTCGCGCGCTGCCAGCGCCTCGTCAAGGGCTACAGCGACACGCACGAACGCGGCGTGCGCAACTTCGACGCCGTGATGGCGGCGGTCGACCGGGCGCGCACGCGGCTCGCCCCGGCGACGCTGCGCGAGCTGCGCGAGGCGGCGCTCGCCGACGAGCACGGCCACGCCCTGCAGGCGCTGCTCGCGCGGCACGCGCTCGTCGCATGAGCACCACCTCGTATCGCGGCAATCCCGACACGATCCGTGCCCTGGTGCAGCCCGACCGCGTGCACCGCGACCTCTACATCGACCCCGAGGTCTTCGCGCTCGAGCAGGAGCACTTCTTCGCCAACACCTGGAACTACGTCGGCCACGACAGCCAGGTGCCCAAGCGCGGCGACTACCTGCGTGCCGAGATCGCCGGCCAGCCGCTGATCGTCGTCCGCGACCAGGACGACTCGGTGAAGGTGCTGATGAACCGCTGCGCGCACAAGGGCTCGCGGCTGGTCGGCGCGCCGTGCGGCAACACCGGCCGGCACTTCCGCTGCCCGTATCACGCGTGGACGTTCCGCACCGACGGCTCGCTGCTGTCGATGCCGCTGAAGAACGGCTACGAGGGCACGAACCTGCACGAGTGCGAGACGGCGCGCGGCCTGGCGACGGTGAAGAACGTCGCCGTCTACCGCGGCTTCGTCTTCGTGAAACTGAACGACGTCGGGCCAGGCTTCGAGGACTACTTCGGCGAGTCGCTGTCGTCGATCGACAACCTCGCCGACCGCTCGCCCGAAGGCCGGCTCGAGATCGCCGGCGGATGCCTGCGCTTCACCCACGCCTGCAACTGGAAGCAGTACGTCGAGAACCTCAACGACACCATGCACCCCATGGTCGTGCACGAATCGTCGGCGGGAACGGCGAAGCGGATGTGGCTCGGCAAGCCCGACGACGAGCCCAGGCCGATGGCCATCGAGCAGTTCGTCCCGTTCATGTCGGACTACGCGTTCTTCGAGAACATGGGCGTTCGCGTGTTCGACAACGGGCACGGTTTCTCGGGCGCCAACTTCAGCATCCACAGCAAGTATTCCGCCATTCCCGCCTACGAGCAGGCGATGCACGAGGCCTACGGCAAGGCGCGAACGGCGGAGATCCTCGGGCTCGTGCGCCACAACACCGTCTACTACCCGAACCTGACGATCAAGGGCGCGATCCAGTCGATCCGCGTCGCCCGTCCGGTGGCGGTCGACAAGACGATCGTCGAGAGCTGGACGTTCCGGCTCGTCGGCGCGCCGCCCGAGCTGCTCGAGCGCACGGCGATGTACAGCAGGCTCATCAACTCGCCCTTTTCCGTGGTGGGCCACGACGACCTCGCCGCCTACCGCGGCATCCAGGAAGGCCTGCACGCAGGCGGCAACCCGTGGGTCAGCCTGCACCGCAACTTCGCCGCCGACGAGATCGGCAAGCCCGACCTCACCACCATCGGCACGAGCGAGATCTCGATGCGCAACCAGTACCGCGCCTGGTCGCGCTACATGACGCTGACCATGTAGACCATGGCGCCGACCGAACGCGAGCTGATCCACCTCGTCGTGCACGAGGCGCGCCTGCTCGACGAGAAGCGCTACGCCGAGTGGAACGCGCTCTTCACAGACGACGCCATCTACTGGGTGCCGCTCGTGCCGGACCAGCCGGAGGGGCTCGGCCACACGTCGCATCTCCACGAGGACAAGCTGCTGCGCGAGCTGCGCATCGAGCGCCTGAAAAGCCCGCGCGCGTTTTCGCAGCAGCCGCCGACGCGCAGCCTGCATCTGCTGCAGACGCCGACGGTCGAGCCGGTCGACCCGGCCCGTGCCGACGAGCACGTCGTGCGCACCGTGTTCCAGTACGTCGAATCGCAGGGCGACGACATGACCACGCTGTTCGGCGTCTGCCGGCACCGGCTCGTCGTCGAGGCCGGCGCGCTGCGCATCCGGCAAAAGCGCGTCGACCTGATCAACAGCGACGCGGCGCTGCCGGCGGTGCAGCTGTTCGTCTAGCGGCGTTCGTCCCGCGTCCGGGCGCTACCGGAACAGCCCGTCGAGGGCGTAGCGCAGTGCGTCCTTCGGCTTGCGGCCGCGCGACGGCGACGATGCCGGCCCAGGCGCGGTCGCTCGGCGGTGGGCGGATCCAGGGCGACCTCATGGCGACGACGGTAACCCTGGGCCAGAATGGGCGATGGCATCGACCCGACTCATCCTGCGGCGGGCCGCGACCTCGAACGGGCGCGCGTGACGCCGTGACGACCGTCCACGCCGCCTTCACCGCTTCCGCCGTGCGCCGCGGCGACGCCGAGTTCCTCTGCGTCGAGGGCGTGACCGCGACCGCCTACCGGCTCGACCCGGGCCCGCGCAGCTGGGCCGACGTCGCCGGCGAGGTCGAGCGGCTGCGCGGCCTGTACGCGCAGGCGGGCTACGGCCACGGCCACCGCGTCGGCCTGCTGCTCGAGAACCGGCCCGCCTTCTTCACCCACTGGCTCGCGCTCAACGCGCTCGGCGTCAGCATCGTGCCGATCCACGCCGACATGCAGCCGGCCGAATGGGTCTGGCTGATCGGCCACAGCGAGATGTGCCTGGCGGTCGTGCAGCCAGGCTGGGAAGCCGGCCTGCGCACGGCAGCGAACACGGCCGCCGTGCACCTCGAGACGATCCGCCCGGAGGCGCTCGGGCGCATTCCCGCGGCGCGCACGTCGGCGCCGACCGCCGACCGGCCGCCGGGCCGCAACACCGAGTGCGCGTTGCTCTACACGTCGGGCACGACCGGCCGGCCGAAGGGGTGCCGGCTGAACAACGACTACTTCCTGCGCGCCGGCGAGTGGTACCTCGGCCTGGGCGACCTCGCCGAAGTGCGGCCCGACGTCGACCGCTTCATCACGCCGCTGCCGCTCAGCCACATGAACGCGCTGGCGTTCTCGACGATGGCCGCGATCCTCTCCGGCGGCACGCTGATCCAGCTCGACCGCTTCCACCCGAGGACGTGGTGGAGGACCGTGCGCGACACCCGGGCGACGATCGTCCACTATCTCGGCGTGATGCCGGCGATGCTGCTCGATCTGCCGCCGACGCCACGCGACCGCGAGCACGGCGTGCGGTTCGGCTTCGGTGCCGGCGTGGACCCGCGGCACCACGCCGCGTTCGAGGAGCGCTTCGGCTTGCCTCTGCTCGAGGCCTGGGCGATGACCGAGACCGGCGCGGCCGCCTGCATCATGGCCAACCGCGAGCCTCGCCATGTCGGCAGCCGCTGCTTCGGCCGCGCCGAGCCCTTCGTCGAGACGCGCATCGTCGACGAGCACGGCGCCGACGTCGGCGCCGACCTCCCCGGCGAGCTGCTCGTGCGCGCGCCGGGCGACGACTCGCGCAAGGGCTTTTTCGCCGGCTACCTGAAGGACGAGGCGGCGACCGAGGAGGCCTGGGCCGGCGGCTGGTTCCACACCGGCGACGTCGTGCGGCGCAGCGCCGAGGGCGACTTCCACTTCGTCGACCGGCGCAAGAACGTCATCAGGCGCAGCGGCGAGAACATCTCGGCCGTGGAGGTCGAGAGCGTGCTCGCCACGCACCTGGCGGTGGCCGCGTGCGCCGTCGCCGCGACACCCGACCCGAAGCGCGGCGACGAGGTGCTCGCCTGCGTCGTGCTGCGCCAGGCGCCGCATCTGCCGCCGCTCGAGCAGATCGCGGCGAGCATCGCCCGACACGCGCTCGAGCGCCTGTCGTACTTCAAGGCGCCGGGCTACATCGCCTTCGTCGAGGCGCTGCCGATGACGGCGTCGCAGAAGATCCGCCGCGGTGACCTGCGCGAGCTGGCGAAGACGCTGCCTGTGCAGGCGAACTGCTTCGACATGCGGCCGATGAAGCGCCGCAAGAAGCAGCTCGACGCCGCCGTGACGGCGGCGGGCGCGCTCGACTCGACGGTCACGGCGGCAGGGGCGCTCGATGCGGGGGCGACCGTGGCCGGCACCCTCGACACGACGATGACGTCGGCCGGCGCGCTCGACGCCACGTCGCCGATGCCGCTCGACGCAGGCGAGACGTCGCCGGCGCCGCTCGACGCCGGCCGCGAGCCGCCCGGCTGAGCGAAGAGGCTCCGGGCGTGCGGCGCCGGTCCTACGAAGGCGTCGCTGTCGCCGTGCCGGTGACGGTTCCCTACGTCCGCTACTCGACGCACGGCGCCCACTGGTTCATCGGCCGCGCGCTCGACCTGCTCGTCGAGTGTTCGGGCATCGCCAAGGACCGCATCGACGGGCTCACGGTGAGCAGCTTCTCGCTCGCGCCCGACACGGCGGTCGGCGTCACCCAGCACCTGGGCCTGAGCCCGCGCTGGCTCGACCACATCCCGACCGGCGGCGCTTCGGGCGTGATGGCGCTGCGCCGGGCGGCGCGGGCGGTGCAGGCGGGCGACGCCGATGTCGTCGCCTGCGTCGCGGCCGACGCGAACCACGTCGAGTCGTTCCGGCAGATGCTCGGCGGCTTCTCGCACTTCGCGCGCGACGCGAGCTATCCCTACGGCTCGGGCGGCCCGAACTCGGTCTTCGCCTTCATCACCGCCGCCTACATGCGCGAGTACGGCGCCACGCGCGAGGACTTCGGCCGCATCTGCGTCGCGCAGCGGGCCAACGCGCTGCTCAACCCCGGCGCGCTGTTCAAGACGGCGCTGACGATGGAGGCCTACCTGAAGGCGCGGCCGATCGCCGAGCCGATCCACCTGTTCGACTGCGTCATGCCGTGCGCCGGCGCGGAGGCATTTCTCGTCATGAGCGAGGAGCGCGCCCGCGACCTCGGTATCGCCCACGTGCTGCTGCGCGGCGCGATCGAGCGGCACAACGCCTATGCTGACGACCCCGTGCTGCTGCGCGGCGGCTGGCGCGTCGACCGCGACGATCTCTACGCACAGGCCGGCGTCGCTCCGGGCGAGATCGACTTCGTGCAGACCTACGACGACTACCCCGTCGTCGTGATGCTGCAGTTCGAGGACCTCGGCTTCTGCGACAAGGGCGAAGGCCCGGCGTTCGTGCGCGCGAAGACGCTCGTCCACGACGGCGACTTCCCGAACAACACCAGCGGCGGCCAGCTCTCCGCGGGCCAGGCCGGATGCGCCGGCGGCTTCCTCGGCATGACCGAGGCGATCCGCCAGCTCACCGGCGAGGCGGGCGAGCGCGCCGTGCCGGGCGCGGCGACGGGGCTGGTGTCGGGGTTCGGCATGGTCACCTACGACCGGTGCCTGTGCACCGGCGCGGTGATCCTGGGCCGATCGGGAGCAGCGCCATGACGATGCCGGATCGATCGGGAGCAGCGCCATGACCATGCCGGATCGATCGGGAGCAGCGCCATGACCATGCCGCTGATGAAGCCGCGCAAGAAGAACCCGGTCCTGCGCACGCGGCAGATGAACCTGCCGCCGTTCGCGCGCGGCCGCACCGCGCTCGGCATGACCGCGGCCGCCGCCGAGGGCCGCTTCGAGCTGCAGGTGTGCGAGCGATGCGCGGCCGTGCAGTACCCGCCGCGCGACGCCTGCCACCGTTGCCTGTCGCCGGAGCTGAGTTGGACGCCGCAGGCCGGCGTCGGCGAGTTGCTGAGCGAGACGGTGCTGCATCACAGCAACGACCCGTTCTATCGTGAGCGTCTGCCGTGGCGGCTCGGCCTGGTGCGGCTCGATTCGGGGCCGACGGTGATCGTGCATCTTCACGGCGACGTCGGCGCCGCGCCGGCGAAGGTCCGGGTCGGCGCCCGGCTCGACCGCGCCGGCGCCGCGGTGCTGATCGGATTCCCGCCCGAGGAGAGCGAACACATGGCAGACGACAAGATGCTGCGCGAAATGGCCAGCGATCCGCGCTTTCGCAAGGTGCTGGTGACCGACGGCAAGACCGAGGTCGGCCAGGCGATCGTCAAGGCGCTGGTGACGGCGGGTGCCGAGATCGTCTGGGTCGGCCACGCCGAACCGTGGAAGCAGTTCGGCGGCCTCGACGAGATCACGGCGCTGCCGCAGGTCGTGCTGGTGCCGCTCGACCTCACCAACGGCCGCTCGGTCACCGAGCTCGCGGGCGAGATCGGCGGCAAGGTCGACATCGTCGTCAGCAACGCCGAGGTGCACCGTGCGTTCGGCATCGCCTCGCGCCGCGGCATCGACACCGCGCGGGCCGAGATGGACATCAACTACTTCGGCCTCTTGCGGCTCGCCCAGGAGTTCGGCCCGGCGCTGAAGGCGCGGTCGGCCGACGGCGCCACGCACGCCGCCGCGTGGGTCAACCTGCTCTCGGTCTACGCGCTCTCGAACTACCCGCCGCACGGTACGTTCTCGGCGTCGAAGGCGGCGGCCTACTCGCTGGCGCAGTGCCTGCGTGCCGAGATGCGCCCGGCCGGCATCCGCGTCGTCAACGTCTTCCCGGGCCCGATCGACGACGAGTGGAACCAGAACCTGCCGCCGCCGAAGGTCACGCCCGCGGCGCTGGCCAGCGCGATCGTCAAGGCGCTGAAGGAGGGCGTCGAGGACGTGTACCCGGGCGACGTGGCACAGGAGTGGGTCGAGCGCTGGAGGGAGAACCCGAAGGTGCTGGAGCGGGAGCTGGCAGCGGGCGGGTGACGGGTAGCGGCTAGAATCATTACCCGGTAATACTGAGCGACGACCGAATGGAAACGACGACCATGACAAGCAAGGGGCAGGTCACGGTCCCGAAGTCGGTGCGCCAGCAGCTCGGCCTGCAGCGCGGCAGCCGCGTCGCGTTCGTCGTGGAGGGGGATCACGCCGTTCTGCGCCCGGCCCTGCCGCAACGTGCGGCGCCGGAAAGCGGCTTCGGGATGATCCGGGTTCGCGCGCCCGCGGTGCCCGCCAACTTCGACGTGGCGAGTCTGCTGAAGCGCGCCAGGTCCGGCACATGATCGGGCTGGACACCAACGTGCTGGCCCGTTACTACATCGGTGGGCGAGACGCGGAGGCCGTGACCGACCGGCAGCGAAAAGCTGCCCGGCGGTTGCTGGAAGGCGATCGAGAGCTTCTCGTCGTGAAGACCGTCCTGCTCGAACTCGAGTGGGTGATGCGCGGGGTGTACGACACCTCGCGCGAGGATTTTGCCGCTGTCGTCGAGCACCTTCTGGCGTCGCCGCGGGTCGTGATCGAGGACCGCCTCGCAGTCGAGGCTGCGCTGGGGGCTCATCGAAACGGCCTGGACTTCGCAGACGCGCTCCACCACGCAAGTTGCCGGTCCTGCGAGCAGGTGGCCAGCTTCGACGATCGCGGCTTCGCGCGGCGAGCCGTGAAGCTCGGCCTCGTCCCGCCCGTCGCGGTTCCGCGCTGACATGGCCACGCTGCTCGGCGAACTCGCGCAGGCACTCGCCAGCCGCCGCATCCGCGTCGTCGACCTGACGCAGACGCTCACGCCCGACTTCCCGCAGATCGCGTTGCCGCCCGAGATGGGGCAGTGCTGGCCGTTCCGGATCGAGGAGGTGTCGAACTACGACGCGCGCGGCCCCGGCTGGTACTGGAACAACTTCTCGTGTGGCGAGCACACGGGCACGCACTTCGACGCGCCGATCCACTGGATCTCGGGGCGCGACCTGCCGAACAACTCGGTCGACACGATCCCGGCCGAGCACTTCGTCGCGCCGGCGTGCGTGATCGACTGTCACGAGGCCGTCGCCGCCGACCCGGACTACCTGCTGTCGATGGCCGACATCGAGGCGTTCGAGCGCGACCACGGCCGCATCCCCGAAGGCGCGTGGGTGCTGATGCGCACCGACTGGAGCAAGCGTGCCGGCGACGCCGAGGCGTACCAGAACTTCGACGCGGAAGGGCAGCACACGCCGGGGCCGGGCACCGAAGCGGTCCGCTTTCTCGTCGAGCAGCGCGGCGTGCTCGGCTTCGGCTCCGAGGCGATCGGCACCGACGCCGGGCAGGGCTACCACCTGCGCCCGCCGTATCCGTGCCACTACTACATGCACGGCGCCGGTCGCTACGGCCTGCAGTGCCTGGCCAACCTCGACCAGCTGCCGCCCACCGGCGCAATGCTCATCTGCCCGCCGCTGAAGATCGAGAAGGGCAGCGGCAGTCCGCTGCGCGTGTTGGCACTGGTGGAGGACGGCGCGCCCGCATGAGCGCAGGCGCCGCCATCGTCACTGGCGGCAGCGCGGGGATCGGGCGGGCGATCTGCGAGGCGCTTCTGGCGGCCGGCCAGGACGTCGTCTCGCTCGACCTCGCTCCGGCTGCGTTCGAGCATCCGCGTCTGCACGGCATCGTCGTCGACCTCGCCGACCGGCAGGCGACCGCGCGCGCCGCCGCCGAGGCGGCGCGAGAGTTCGCCGTCACGACCGTGGTCCACAACGCCGGCGCGATTCGCCCGGCGCTGCTCGCCGACGTCGACCTCGCCGACCTCGACGCGCTCGCGCAGCTGCACCTCGGCGTGGCCGTCGCGATCGTCCAGGCGGCGCTGCCGGCGATGCGCGCGGCGCACTTCGGCCGGATCGTGCTCGTCTCGTCGCGTGCCGCGCTCGGCGTGCCGACGCGCACCGCCTACTCGGCGACCAAGGCCGGGCTGATCGGCATGGCGCGCACGTGGGCGCTCGAGCTGGCGGCCGACGGCATCACGGTCAACGTCGTCGCGCCCGGGCCGGTGCGAACCGGCATGTTCCACGAGATCGTGCCGGCCGGCAGCGAGCGCGAGGCGAAGCTCGCCGCGGCGATTCCGGTCGCCCGCCTCGGCGAGCCGGCCGACGTCGCGCGGGCGGTGTCGTTCTTCGTCGACCCGGGCAGCGGCTTCGTCACCGGGCAGACGCTCTACGTCTGCGGCGGCAGCAGCGTCGGCAGCGTGACGATCTGAGACCGCGGGCGGGCTGCTGCGCGGGTCGAGCCCGCACCGGGCTGGACAGGCAACTGCTTTAGAACTAAACTAAATCCGGTCATTCTTGTCGTCCCACCCGGAGTCCCTCTCATGCAGACGTTCTTCCGCCCGAGCCGTGTCGCCGCCGTTCTTCTCGCCGCGCTTGGCTGCGTCGCCGTCCAGGCGCAGATGAAAGTCGGCGTCATCTCGTCGGCCACCGGGCCGACGGCGGTGGTCGGCATTCCGCAGAAGAACACGGTGGCGCTGCTGCCGAAGAAGATCGGCAACATCGACGTCGACTACACCTACTTCGACGACGCGTCCGACTCCACGCAGACGGTGGCGCTCGTGAAGAAGCTGCTCACCGAGGAGAAGGTCGACGTGATCATCGGCCCGTCGGGCTCGCCCAACGCCATGGGCGCCCTGCAGTTCGTCGCCGAGGCGAAGACGCCGATGCTCGCGCCGGTCGGCACGCCGGCCGTCGTGCTGCCGATGGACGACACGAAGAGGTGGGTCTTCAAGACGACGCAGAACGACAACCTCATCTCCGAGGCGCTCGTCGCGCACATGGCGAAGAAGGGGGTCAAGACGGTCGGCTTCATCGGCCTGAACGATGCCTACGGCGAATCGTGGTACCGGACCTTCGTGCCGATGGCAGAGAAGGTCGGCATCAAGGTCGTCGCCAACGAGCGGTTCGCCCGGGGCGACCATAGCGTCGTCGGCCAGGCCGCCAAGATCATCGCCGCCAACCCCGACGTGGTGCTCGTCGCCGCTGCCGGCGGCCCGACCGTGCTGCCGGAGACGACGCTCGTCGAGCGCGGCTACAAGGGGCAGGTCTACCAGACGCATGGCGCGGCGACGCCCGATTTCGTGCGGCTCGGCGGCAAGGCGGTCGACGGCACCGTGATGGCCGCGAGCCTCATGCTCGTACTCGGCCAGGTGCCCGACTCGAACCCGTCGAAGAAGGTGGCGAGCGACTACATCGCGGCCTACGAGAAGATGTACGGCGCCAAGCCGGCCACCTTCGGCGCCAACGTGTACGACGCGGGGCTCCTGCTGCAGAGGGCGGTTCCCGAAGCGGCCAAGAAGGGCAAGCCCGGCACGCCTGAGTTCCGCAGCGCGCTGCGCGACGCGCTCGAGCAGACGAAGGACCTCGTCGGAACGCAGGGCGTGTACAACATGACGCCGCAGGACCATTCGGGCTTCGACAAGCGCGGCCGCGAGCTGATGCAGCTGAAGGACGGCAAGTGGACGCTGATCGCGGAGTGAGTGCACGATGAAGATCGTCTGCCTGGGCGGCGGCCCCGCGGGGCTCTATTTCGGCCTGCTGATGAGGCGGCAGGACCGGTCTCACCGCGTCACCGTCATCGAGCGCAACAAGCCGTTCGACACCTTCGGCTGGGGCGTCGTCTTCTCCGACCAGACGCTCGGCAACCTGCAGGCCGCCGACCCCAAGAGCGCGGAGCAGATCCAGGACAGCCTCTACCACTGGGACGACGTCGAGACGACCATCCGCGACACGACGATCACCTCCGGCGGGCACGGCTTCGCCGGCATCGGCCGCAAGCGCCTGCTCAACGTGCTGCAGGTGCGCTGCCAGGAAGAAGGTGTCGAGCTCGTGTTCGAGACCGACGCGAAAAGCGCCGAGGCGTACGCCGGCGACGCCGATCTCGTCATCGCCGCCGACGGTCTCAACAGCCGCATCCGCGGCGAGTTCGCGGCGGCCTTCGAACCCGACATCGACCTGCGCACCAACCGCTTCGTCTGGCTCGGCACCGAGAAGCTCTTTCGCGCCTTCACCTTCGCCTTCGAGGAAACGAAGAGCGGCTGGTGGAACGTGCACGCCTATCGCTTCGACGACACCCACTCGACCTTCATCGCCGAGGCGCCCGAAGCTGTGTGGAAGGGCGACGGCGTCGACCGCATGGAGAAGGAGGAGTCGATCGCCTTCTGCGAGCGTCTGTTCGCGAAGCACCTCGATGGCCATGCCCTGCTCTCCAACGCGGGGCATCTGCGCGGCTCGTCACAGTGGGTGCGATTCCCGCGCGTGGTCTGCGGGCGCTGGGTGCATCGCGTCAACGGCACGCCGGTCGTCCTCATGGGCGACGCGGCGCACACGGCGCACTTCTCGATCGGCTCGGGCACCAAGCTCGCGCTCGAAGACGCCATCGAGCTCGAACGGTCGATCCGCAAGCACCCGGGCGACCTCGATGCCGCGCTGCGCCACTACGAAGACGTGCGCAGCGTCGAGGTCCTGAAGATCCAGAACGCGGCGCGCAACTCGACCGAATGGTTCGAGCACGTCGACCGCTACGTCAACCTGCCGCCCGAGCAGTTCGCCTATTCGCTGCTCACGCGCAGCCAGCGCATCAGCCACGAGAACCTGCGTCTGCGCGACAAGGGCTACGTCGGCGATTTCGAGGACTGGATCTCGGCGCGGGCTGCGAGCCCGCCGCACGAGCCTGCGGCCTCGCCGCCCGGCGGCGCCGCCACGGGCCAGGCCGAGCGTCGCACGACGCCGCCGATGCTCGTTCCCTGGACTGTGCGCAGACTGACGCTGCCCAACCGCATCGTCGTCTCGCCGATGGCGCAGTACTCCGCGGTCGACGGCATCCCCGGCGACTTCCACCTCGTCCACCTCGGCGCGCGCGCGCTCGGCGGTGCCGGCATGGTGTTCGCCGAGATGACCTGCACGTCGCCCGACGCGCGCATCACGCCGGCCTGCCCCGGCCTGTGGAACGACGCGCAGCGCGACGCCTGGAAGCGCATCGTCGATTTCGTGCACGCGAACTCCGGCGCGAAGATCGCCATGCAGATCGGCCAGGCCGGCGCCAAGGGCTCGACCCGCGTGCCGTGGGAAGGCGAGGACCAGCCGCTCGAGCAGGGCAACTGGCCGCTGCTGTCGGCCTCGCCGCAGCAGTTCCTCGACGGCGTGAGCGACTGGTCGCGGGCGATGACGCGTGCCGACATGGACCGCGTGCGCGACGAGACCGTCGCCGCGGCGGTGCGCGCCGCCGACGCCGGCTTCGACTGGCTCGAGCTGCATTGCGCGCACGGCTACCTGCTGTCGTCGTTCATCTCGCCGCTGACGAACCAGCGCGACGACGAATACGGCGGCACGCTCGAGAACCGGCTGCGCTTTCCGATCGAGGTCTTCCGCGCCGTTCGCGCGGTGTGGCCGGCCGATCGGCCGATGTCGGTGCGCATCTCGGCGCACGACTGGGTCGAGGGCGGCATCACCCCCGACGACGCGGTCGAGATCGCACGCGCCTTCAAGGCGGCCGGCTGCGACGTGATCGACTGTTCCTCGGGCCAGGTGAGCCAGTTGCAGAAGCCCGTCTACGGCCGCATGTACCAGACGCCGTTCGCCGACCGCATCCGCAACGAGGCCGGCATCGCGACGATCGCGGTCGGTGCGATCTCCGAAGCCGATCACGTCAACTCGATCATCGCCGCCGGTCGCGCCGATCTCTGCGCCATCGCCCGTCCGCACCTGGCGAACCCGGCGTGGACGCTGCTCGAAGCCGCGAAGATCGGTGTGACCGACGTGGCGTGGCCGAAGCAGTACAGCTCGGCGAAGCTGCAGCTCGAGCGCAACCTGCTGCGCGAGAAACAGCTCGCGGAGTCTGCGGCGACCGGCGTCGGGGCGCGGCGCGGCGCGGAAGAGGGCTGAGGGCGGTCCATGCGCCACGACGACACTTCCCACGCCGCCCTGCGCGACGCCCACGGCCTCGGCCACGAGGCACGCGCCTCGAGCACCGACCACGCAGCCCTCAAGCTCTGGCTGCGTTTGCTCGCCACCGCGACGCAGATCGAGAACGAGGTGCGCCGGCGGCTGCGCGAGCGCTTCGACCTGTCGCTGGCCCGCTTCGACTATCTGGCGCAGCTGCACCGTTCGCCCGACGGCCTGCGCATGAACGAACTGTCGCGCCGCCTGATGGTGACCGGCGGCAATGTCACCGGCCTCACCGACGAGCTCGAGCGCGACGGCTGGGTCGCCCGCGAGGCGAGCACCGACGACCGCCGCGGCTGGACCGTCGGCCTCACCGCGCGCGGCCGCTCCGGCTTCGAGGCGATGGCCGAGGAGCACGAGCGCTGGATCCGCGAGCTGTTCTCCGGCCTCGACGCGAAGACCGTGCGCCAGCTCTACGCACAGCTCGGCCAGCTTCGCGTCCACCTCCTGGACCACGCATGACGAAGAACGACACCGCCCCTCACCTCGACCCGGCTCTGGCCACTGGCAACCGCCGCCCGCTCGCCCGCCATCACGCCGAGCACTTCGGCTGGCAGGTCGATGCCGACGGCGTCGCCCGCATCACGCTGAACCGCCCCGAGCGCAAGAACCCCCTCACGTTCGACTCCTACGCCGAGCTGCGCGACCTGTTCGAGCGCATGCGCTTCGCGAGCGACGTGAAGGCCGTGCTGCTCGCCGGCGCCGGCGACAACTTCTGCTCCGGCGGCGACGTGCACGAGATCATCGGCCCGCTCGTGAAGCTGAAGGCGCCCGAGCTGCTGATGTTCACGCGCATGACCGGCGACCTGGTCAAGGCGATGCGCACCTGCCCGCAGCCGATCGTCGCGGCCATCGACGGCGTGTGCGCCGGAGCCGGCGCGATCCTCGCGATGGCGAGCGACCTGCGCGTCGGCACCGCGCGCTCGAAGACCGCGTTCCTGTTCAACCGCGTCGGCCTCGCCGGCTGCGACATGGGCGCCTGCGCGATGCTGCCGCGCATCGTCGGCCAGGGCCGCGCCAGCGAGCTGCTCTACACCGGCCGCGCGCTCGGCGGCGAGGAGGCCGAGCGCTGGGGCTTCTTCAACCGGCTCGTGTCGCCGGGCGCGCTGCATGGCGAAGCACTCGCGCTCGCGCAGTCGATCGTCGCCGGGCCGACCTTCGCCAACGGCATCACGAAGACGATGCTGCATCAGGAGTGGGCGATGACGATCGAGCAGGCGATCGAGTCGGAGGCGCAGGCGCAGGCGATCTGCATGCTCACCAACGACTTCGGCCGCGCCTACGAAGCCTTCGCCGCGAAGCAGAAGCCGCGCTTCGAAGGCAACTGACCGAGGCTCCCGCATGATGCCGTTCGCGCCCGCAACCCACCTCGACTGGCCGTTCTTCGAGGACCGCCACCGCGACCTCGCCAACGAGCTCGGCACGTGGGCCGACGCGAACCTGCCGCACGACCACGGTCCCGACGTCGACGCCGAATGCCGCGCCCTCGTGCGCTCGATCGGCGACGCCGGCTGGTTCTCGCATGCCGTGGCCGGCACCGCGTTCGGCGGCGCCGCCGACACGATCGACACGCGCGCCATCTGCCTCGCCCGCGAGACCCTCGCGCGCCGCTCCGGCCTCGCCGATTTCGCGTTCGCGATGCAGGGTCTCGGCTCCGGCGCCATCAGCCTCGCCGGCACCGACGCGCAGAAGCGCGCGTGGCTGCCGAAGGTGGCCGCCGGCGATGCGATCTCCGCCTTCGCGCTCTCGGAGCCCGAGGCCGGGTCCGACGTCGGCGCCATGCGCTGCTCGGCGAAGGAAGACGGCGACGCCTACGTGCTCGACGGCGAGAAGACGTGGATCAGCAACGGCGGCATCGCCGACGTCTACGTCGTGTTCGCACGCAGCGACGCGAACGCGCGCGGCGCCAAGGGCATCTCCGCCTTCATCGTCGAGGCCGGCACGCCGGGCTTCACGATCGCCGACCGCATCGACGTGATCGCGCCGCACCCGCTCGCCAGGCTCCGCTTCACGAACTGCCGCGTGCCGAAGGCAAACCGCGTCGGTGCCGACGGCGAGGGCTTCAAGGTCGCGATGCGCACGCTCGACGTGTTCCGCACGTCGGTGGCCGCCGCCGCGCTCGGCTTCGCCCGCCGCGCGCTCGACGAGGCGATGCACCGCACCGCCACGCGCCCGATGTTCGGCAAGACGCTCGCCGACCTGCCGCTCGCGCAGGCCAAGCTCGCCGAGATGGCGACCACCGTCGATGCGAGCGCGCTGCTCGTCTACCGCGCCGCCTGGCAGCGCGACCAGGGCCGCGGCGTGACCAAGGAAGCGGCGATGGCCAAGATGGCCGCGACCGAAGGCGCGCAGCAGGTGATCGACTCGGCGGTGCAGCTGTTCGGTGGCCAGGGCGTGGTGAGCGGCGAGACGGTCGAGAAGCTCTACCGCGAGATCCGGGCGCTGCGCATCTACGAAGGCGCCACCGAGGTGCAGCAGCTCATCATCGCCCGCGAGCTGATGAAGACGAGACAGGAGACGACGACATGACGACCGACAGGAAAGAGCCGATCCTCCCCGAAGGCTGGCCGCGCCCCAAGGGCTACGCGAACGGCGTCTCCGCGCGAGGCCGGCAGGTGTTCGTGGCCGGCATGGTCGGCTGGGACCCGTCGGGCGTGTTCCGGACCGACGACTTCGCCGAGCAGAGCCGGCAGGCGCTCGCCAACGTCGCGGCTGTGTTGCGCCAGGCCGGCGCCGGCCCGGAGCACATCGTGCGCATGACCTGGTACGTGACCAGCAAGCGCGAGTACCTCGGCGCGGTGCGCGACATCGGCAAGGCGTTCCGCGAGCTCGTCGGCGACTACGACATCGCCATGACGGCGGTGGAGGTCAAGGCGCTGATGGAAGATCGGGCCAAGGTCGAGATCGAGGTCACGGCCGTCGTGCCGGACTGAACACCGAAACGCAAGGAATCGACACATGGCCACCTCGAAAGCGCACTTCCACTGGGACGACCCCTTCCTTCTCGAGCAGCAGCTCACCGACGACGAGCGCGCCGTGCGCGAAGCGGCGCACGCCTACTGCCAGGAACGCCTCGCGCCGCGCGTGCTCGCCGCCTTCCGCGACGCGACGACCGACGTCTCGATCTTTCGCGAGATGGGCGAGCTCGGCTTCCTCGGCTCGACGATCCCCGAGCAGTACGGCGGCGCCGGCCTCGACTACGTGTGCTACGGGCTGGTGGCCCGCGAGGTCGAGCGCGTCGACTCGGGTTACCGGTCGATGATGAGCGTGCAGAGCTCGCTCGTGATGGTGCCCATCAACGAGTTCGGCAACGAGGCGACGAAGCAGAAGTACCTGCCCAAGCTCGCCACGGGCGAGTGGATCGGCTGCTTCGGCCTCACCGAGCCCGACCACGGCTCCGACCCGGGCAGCATGGTCACGCGGGCGAAGAAGGTCGACGGCGGCTACGCGCTCAGCGGCTCGAAGATGTGGATCAGCAACTCGCCCATCGCCGACGTGTTCGTCGTCTGGGCGAAAGACGACGGCGGCCAGATCCGCGGCTTCGTGCTCGACAAGGGCGCCAAGGGCCTGAGCGCGCCGGTCATCCACGGCAAGGTGGG
>JBBSUK010000020.1:0-36427 GCA_038234975.1 Burkholderiales bacterium | reverse complement strand
CCTGCGCCGCGCGCGCTGAGGCCGAGGTCGGCGGCGACCTCCGCCGCATTCCCGCCGAAACCAGGCTGCTCGACGATTTCCTCATGAGCGATGGCGAGTGGGACGCGATGGCGATTCCCATCGGCCTGGCCTTCTTCTACGCATCGGCGCGCGAAGGTCGCGTCGTCGCGATGTACCCGGGCCCGGCCGGCGCAGTCGAGTCGCTGCTCGACCTCGCGGCCTGGTCGGCCCTGGTCGAGGCCAACCCGCCGCTGGCCACGCTACGCCCCGACGTCGAGGCCCTGCTCGTCAACCGCGTCGGTGCAGCGCGCCAGTACTTCCGGGCTCCCATCGACCGCTGCTACGCCCTCGCTGGCCTGATGCGGCTGCAGTGGCACGGCCTGTCGGGTGGCGCAGCGGTGTGGGAATCGATCGACTCTTTCTTCATCGACCTGGCCGCCGGCCGGCCGCTCGTCCATGCCGCTCATGGCCACGCCTGAGCTGACCATTGCCGTCGAAGGCGCCGAGGCCGAACGCTTCGCGGCAGCACCTCTCATCCAGCTGCGCCTGAGCGTCGGCAACAACGATCCCGGCCTGGCGATCCGCAACGTCATGCTGCAGTGCCAGGTCCGCATCGAGCCGGCGCGGCGCAAGTACGAAGCGGCCGAACAGGCGCGCCTGATCGAGCTGTTCGGCGAGCCCGAACGCTGGAGCCGGACGCTGCAAAGCCTGCTCTGGGCCAACACCAGCGTGATGGTGCCGGCCTTCGATTCGGCCTGCGTCGTCGCCCTGCCATTGCCCTGCACGTTCGACTTCAACGTCGCCGTCACGAAGTACGTACATGGGCTCGATGCCGGCGAGGTGCCGCTGGTGCTGCTCTTTTCCGGCACCGTCTTCTACGACGACGGCGCCGGCCTGCAGATCGGCCAGATCCCGTGGACGCAGGAAGTCCGCTTTCGGCTGCCGGTGGCAACGTGGCAGTCGATGATGGACCACTACTACCCCGACAGCGCCTGGCTGCGCCTGCCCAGCGACGTCTTCCAGCGCCTGCGCCGATACCGCGAACGCCATGGCCTCGTCGACTGGGATCGGACGCTCGATCACCTGCTGAAGGCCGCGGACATCGGCGCGATGACGGCGGAGCTGGAGCAATGAACTTCGCCGCTGCCGACCAGATCGTCAAGGCCGTGCTGTACGAGGGCTACGTGCTCTACCCGTATCGGCCGTCGTCGATCAAGAACCGGCAGCGCTGGAGTTTCGGCGGCATCTATCCGGCCGGCTTCGCTGCCGCCGGCCCGTCGGCCATGCAGACCCAATGCCTGGTCCAGGGCGACGGCGCGACGCGGATCGAGGTGCGCGTGCGCTTCCTGCAGCCGATGGTGCGCACGGTCGGCGAACTGCCAACGCCGCTGCCGCTCCTTCCCGACGACGCCGAAGCGTGCTGCCGGGCGGTCGACACGCTGCAGCTCGACGGCCGCACCTACACCGCCTGGGAAGAAGCGGTCGAGCGCGTGGTGCCGCTCGGCACGGCCACGCTGGCCGAACTCGCCGACACGCCCGCCGCGCGTGACTTCGAGTTCGCGGCGCATCGTTCGCGCGAGCCCATCGTCGGCGCCGACGGCCTCGTCCGCGGCTTCGTCGCGCGCCGCCAGGCGGCCGTATCCGGGCGAAACAGCTTGCGCGCCGACGAGGTCGAGCCGGGTGCCTGGCGGCTGACGATCGGCATCGACAACACGACCCTGGCCGCCGACGCCGGGGCCGCGGCGCAGCTCGGCTTCCTGTCGACCCACGTCGTCCTCGGCGTCGAGGCAGGCAGCTTCGTCTCGCTGATCGATCCGCCGCCTGCCCTGGCCGCCGCCGCCGGCGCCTGCCTGAACCGGGGCGCCTGGCCGGTCCTCGTCGGCCCCGAGGGCTCGAGCGATACCTTGCTCTGCTCGCCGATCATCCTGTACGACCATCCGAGGATCGCGCCCGAGAGCGCCGGCGACCTCTTCGACGGCACCGAGATCGACGAGATCCTGACCCTGCGCATCCTGACTCTCACCGACGCCGAGAAGGCCGAGATGGCGTCGAGCGACGAGCGCGCGCGGGCCTTGCTCGAGCGCACTGAAGCGATGAGCGAGGAGCAGATGCAACGGCTGCATGGCGTCATGCGCGACCCGCACGGCGGCGCCTCCCACAGCCGGCCGCCGCGCCTGGCCGTCCTCAACGCCGGCGCCCTGTCGCTGCAGGTCGGCGCCCGCGTCCGGCTGCGGCCGAAGCACGGCGCCGACATCATCGACCTCGCGCTCGACGGCCAGAGCGCCGTCATCGAAGGCATCGAGATCGACTTCGAGGACCGCGTCCACGTGGCGGTCACGGTCGACGCCGATCCCGGCCGCGACCTCGGCATGGAACGCCTCCCGGGCCACCGCTTCTTCTTCGCCCCCGACGAGATCGAGGCGATCGTCGACGAGGCGGCAGCGACATGAAGCCGGCCCTGATCGCCGGCATCGGCAACATCTTCCACGCCGACGACGGTTTCGGCGTCGCCGTCGCCCGCGCCCTGGCGGCAATGCCGCTGCCGGCCGAGGTCGATGCCGTCGACTTCGGCATCCGCGGCCTCGACCTCGCCTATGCGCTGACCGGCGGCTGCCGTTTCGCTGTCCTCGTCGACACTGTGCAACGCGGCGAGCCGCCCGGCACTCTCTACGTCATCGAGCCCGAGCCCGCGCCGATCGACCCCGGCGAGACGATCTCGCCGCACGGCATCGACCCGGCCAGCGTGCTGCGCCTGGCCGGCCTGCTCGACGGCGAGCCGGCGCGCGTGCTGCTGGTCGGCTGCGAGCCCGAGAGCTTCGGCGACGAAGAAGACGGCAGCATGGTGCTCAGCGCTGCGGTCGAGGCCGCCGTCGTGCCGGCCGCCCGTTTGGCGCTGTCGCTGGTCGAGGACTGGCTGCGCGAGCAGCACGAATCGGCGTCGGCCGACGCCCCATCCGAGGAGACTGTGCAATGAAGCGAGATCTGGTTCCCCTGCGTGACGCGCCGCCGGTGCGCTACGAGTCGGCCGAGTGCCGCGTCTGCAAGACGGTCAGCGTCCTGCTCGGCCTTTTGGTCGTCACCGGCATCGTCATGAACGTGCCCGACGTCGCCCGCTACATCAAGCTGAAGATGATGTGATGGCCGCGGCGACGGGGCGCGCGATCCGCGTGCGCGGCATGGTCCAGGGCGTCGGCTTCCGGCCGACGGTCTGGCGCTTGGCGCGCCGTTGCGGCGTCGGCGGCGACGTCCGCAACGACGGCGAAGGCGTCCTGATCCACGCCTGGGGCAGCGCTGCCGATCTCGACGATTTCACCGCCTTGCTCAGCGCCGAACCGCCACCGCTGGCCCGCGTCGATGCCGTCCTGGTCACCGCGCTGACCGACCGCGGGGCGGCGGCACGGCCGCGCGATTTCAGCATCGTCGCCAGCGGCAGCGGCGCCGTCCATACCGCCGTCGTGCCCGACGCGGCCACCTGCGCCGACTGCCTGGCCGAGATCCGCGACCCGGCCGATCGCCGGCACGGCCATGCCTTCGCCAACTGCACCCATTGCGGGCCGCGGCTGTCGATCGTCGAGGGCGTGCCCTACGACCGCGCCGGCACCACGATGCGCGCCTTCGCGATGTGCGCTGTCTGCCGGCGCGAATACGACGACCCGGCCGATCGCCGCTTCCACGCCCAGCCGACATGCTGCCCGGCCTGCGGGCCGCACCTGTGGCTGGAAGACGCCGACGGTCGACACCTGGCCGACGATCCGGCCGGAGCCCTGAGCGGTGCCCGCGCGGCCCTGCTGTCGGGCCACATCGTCGCCGTCAAGGGCGTGGGCGGATTTCACCTGGCCTGCGACGCGCTCGACGGGCGCGCGGTGGACCGCTTGCGGGCGAGAAAGCGCCGCGACGCCAAGCCGCTCGCTCTCATGGCGAGAGACCTGGGTGTCGTGCGCCGCCATGCCGCGGTCAGCGCGGAAGCGGCAGCGTTGCTGTCAGGCGCCGCCGCCCCGATCGTCATCCTGCCGGCGCGCGGCTGCGAGCCGGTGGCGGCGGCCGTCGCGCCGGGGGTGAAGTCGCTCGGCTTCATGCTGCCGCACACGCCCCTGCATCACCTGCTGCTGCAAGGCATCGAGCGGCCGATCGTCATGACCTCGGGCAACGTCTCCGACGAGCCGCCGTGCACCGACAACGACGAGGCCCGTCGCCGCCTCGTCGGCATCGGCGACGTGTTCCTGCTGCACGACCGGGGCATCGCCAACCGTGTCGACGATTCGGTGATGCGCAGCATCGCCGACGCGCCGCGCATGCTGCGCCGCGGCCGCGGCCATGCGCCGGCACCGTTGGCCTTGCCGCCCGGGTTCGAACGGGCGCCGGAGCTGCTGGCGATGGGCGGCGAGCTGAAGAACACCTTCTGCCTGGTGAAGGACGGCCAGGCGGTGCTGTCGCAGCACATCGGCGATCTCGAGTCGGCGCCGGCCCATGCCGACTACCGGCGCAACCTGGCTCTCTATGGCGCCACGTTCGCGCATCGGCCGGTGGCGATCGCCGTCGATCTGCACCCGGAATACCTGTCGACCAAGCTCGGCCGCGCCCAGGCTGAGAGCGGTGACCTGCGGCTCGAACCGGTTCAGCACCACCACGCCCACGTCGCCGCCTGCCTGGCCGAGAACGGCCGTCCGCTCGCCGCACGGCCCGTCCTCGGAATCGCCCTCGACGGCCTCGGCCTCGGCGACGACGGCAGCCTCTGGGGCGGCGAATTCCTGCTCGCCGACTACCGCGGCTACGTTCGCCTCGGCCGCTTCCGGCCGGTGCCGCTGCTGGGGGGAGCCCAGGCCGTCCGAGAGCCCTGGCGCAGCACCTACGCCCACCTGTGCGCGGCGGTCGGCTGGCCGGCTTTCGTCGTCGAGCATGCCGGCTCGCCCTTGCATGTTGATCTGGCGGCCCGGCCGCTGGCCGGCCTCGATTCGATGCTCGCCGCCGGCGTCAACTCCCCACCGGCGAGCTCGTGTGGCCGCCTGTTCGACGCCGTGGCGGCAACCCTCGGCGTCTGCCGCGACCGCGTCGCCTACGAAGGCCAGGCGGCCATCGAGCTGGAGGCGCTTGCCGAAGAGGCAACGCTGGAAGTTTCCGACGCTGGCTACCCCTTCGCCGACGGTGCGCCCGACCTGCAGGGCCTGGTGGAAGTCGATCCGGCGCCGATGTGGCGGGCCCTGCTCGCCGACCTGACCGCGAAGGCCGCCGCTTCGACCATTGCGGCGCGCTTCCACCGCGGTCTCGCCATTGCAGTGGTGAGGATGGCGTGCCGGCTCGCCGCCGGGGCGGCTCCGGCAGCGCGCTTCGACACCGTCGCCCTGAGCGGCGGCGTCTTCCAGAATGCACTGCTGTTCGAAGCGGTGCAGGCCGGGCTGCAGGCCGCGGGCTTCCAGGTGCTTGCCCATTCGAAGGTGCCGAATCACGATGGCGGCCTCGCCCTCGGCCAGGCTGCCGTTGCCGCTGCGCGCGCCATTGATCGCCTGGCATCCATCGCGGGCAAGCGCCGGGCCAACGAGGAGTTCGCATGTGCCTAGGCGTCCCCGGCCAGATCGTCGCCGTGAGCGACGCCGCCAACCTGCTCGGCATCGTCAGCGTCTCGGGCGTGCGGCGCGAGATCAACCTGGTCTGCATCGTCGATGCCGGCCATCCGGTCGAGGCCTGCGTCGGCGACTGGGTGCTGGTGCACGTGGGCTTCGCCATGAGCCGCATCGACGAGGCCGAGGCGGCGCGGACGCTGCAGCTGCTGGCCGAGCTCGGCGAGATGCAGGCCGAGCTCGAAGCCTACGCGGGCGCGGAGGTGGCCGAATGAGCCAGGCCGAGGTCGACGCCGGCCTGCGCGGCCTCTATCCCTTCTTGTACGGGGGCCGCAAGGAAGAAGGTGCCGACGAGCGCGCCCTGCTCGAGTCGGTGCGCGAGAAGGCGCGCGACAGCATCGTCGCCAAGGAGGCCTTCTTCGCGGCCAACGCCGAGGCCGTCATCGCTGCGGCACGTGCCATCGCCGCCGTGTATCGGGCAGGGAGCCGGATGTTCGCGATGGGCAACGGCGGCTCGAGCTGCGACGCCGCCCACTTTGCAGTCGAGTTCCTGCATCCGGTGACGGCCGGCCGGCCGGCCCTGCCGGCCCTGAACCTCGCCGATCCGGTGATGATGAGCGCGGTCGCCAACGACACCGGCTTCAGGCACGTCTTCGTGCGCCAGCTCATCGCCCACGCGCGCAAGGGCGACGGTCTGATCGGCTTTTCGACCAGCGGCAACTCCGAGAACCTGATGGCCGCATTCGCCGGCGCCAGGCGCATGGGCCTGACGACGATCGGCCTGGCCGGCCACGACGGCGGCGCCATGGCGGTGAGCAGCGATGTCGACTGCTGCCTGGTCGTTCGAACCGACAGCATCCACCGCATCCAGGAGACGCACGTCGCCATCTATCACATCCTGTGGGACCTCGTGCACACCCTGCTGGCCGACGATCGCGGCGCGCTGTCGGTGCCGGCCGCCGTCGAAGACGGTGCGGGCGAATCGGCATGAAGTACATCGACGAGTTCCGCGACCCGGTCAAGGCGAAAGCGCTGGTGGCCGACATCGCCCGCCTGGTCCCGCGCATCGAGGCCTGCCGCCATCGACCGCTGCAGCTGATGGAAGTCTGCGGCGGCCACACCCACTCGATCTTCCGCTACGGCCTCGAGCAGCTCCTCCCCGACGCGATCGAGTTCGTGCACGGCCCGGGCTGCCCGGTCTGCGTGCTGCCGATGGGCCGCGTCGACGATTGCATCGCCCTGGCGGCGCGGCCGGAAGTGATCTTCACGACCTTCGGCGACGCGATGCGGGTGCCCGGCTCGAAGCTGAGCCTGCTCCAGGCCAAGGCCGCCGGCGCCGACGTGCGCCATGTCTACTCGCCGCTCGACGCCCTGGCCCTGGCCCGCGCCAACCCATCGCGCGAGGTCGTCTTCTTCGCCCTCGGCTTCGAGACGACGATGCCGAGCACGGCCCTGACCGTGCTGCAGGCCGAGCGCGAAGGCGTCGCCAATTTCTCGCTCTTCTGCAACCACATCACGATCATCCCGACGGTCAAGGCCATCCTCGACTCGCCCGGCATCCTGCTCGACGGCTTCCTCGGCCCCGGCCACGTCAGCATGGTCATCGGCACCGGCCCCTACGAGTTCATCTCGCGCCACTACAAGAAGCCGCTCGTCGTCGCCGGCTTCGAGCCGCTCGACATCCTTCAGTCGGTGTGGATGCTGCTCAAGCAGCTCGAAGAGGGCCGCTGCGAGGTCGAAAACCAGTACCAGCGCGTCGTCCCCGACGCCGGCAACGCCGCGGCCCTGGCGGCAGTGGGCCGCGTCTTCGAGCTGCGCGAGTTCTTCGAATGGCGCGGCCTCGGCTCCATCGACCACTCCGGCGTGCGCGTGCGCGAAGCCTATGCGCGCTTCGACGCCGAGCGCAAGTTCGGAGTGCCGAACATCCGCATCGCCGACCCCAAGGCCTGCCAGTGCGGTGAGGTGCTGAAGGGGGCGATCAAACCGTGGCAGTGCAAGGTCTTCGGCCGCGCCTGCACGCCGGAGACGCCGCTCGGCGCCCTGATGGTGTCGAGCGAGGGCGCCTGCGCGGCCTACTACAACTACGGCGGGGTTCGCCTGCAGGCGCATCTCGACGAAGCGGCGGCCGCGAGCCGTGCCGCCGAAGTCGCGCCGCTCGATGCCGAGGCCGCGCGATGAGCGCCTTCACGCCGCCCGAGAGTTCGGCCGTCGGCGCCGAGCCGACCTTGCGTCGGCGCAGCGGCAAGGTGCGCGACAGCCACATCACGCTGGCCCACGGCAGCGGCGGCAAGGCAATGCGCGACCTCATCGACGACGTCATCGTCGCCGGCTTCGACAACCCCCTGCTGGCGCCGCTCGAAGACCAGGCCCGCGTCGCCCTGGCGGCACTGAGCGGCCACGGCGACCGCCTCGCCTTCACGACCGACTCCTACGTTGTCGACCCGCTCTTCTTCGCCGGCGGCGACATCGGCAGCCTGGCCGTCAACGGCACCGTCAACGACCTCGCGGTCAGCGGCGCCCGGCCGCTCTACCTCAGCTGCGGCTTCATCCTCGAAGAAGGCCTCGAGGTCGCGACGCTGCGCCGGGTCGTCGCCTCGATGCGGGCCGCCGCCGATGCCGCCGGCGTCGCCATCGTCACCGGCGATACCAAGGTGGTGCAGCGTGGCGCCGCCGACAAGCTCTTCGTCAACACCGCGGGCATCGGCGTCATCCCGGCCGGCGTCGACATCGGCGCGCACCGGGCCGCGCCGGGCGACGTCGTCCTCGTCAACGGCGCCATCGGCGAGCACGGCGCCACCGTCCTGCAGGCGCGTGGCGACCTGGCCCTCGATGCCGAGTTGACCAGCGACTGCCAGCCGCTCTGCGGCCTGGTCGCCGCGCTACTGGCCGCCTGCCCCGACGTGCACTGCCTGCGCGACGCGACGCGCGGCGGCGTCGCCACCGTGCTCAACGAGTTCGCCCTCGCCGCGGGCGTCGGCTTCCTGATCGAAGAGGCGGCGCTGCCGGTCAAGGCCGAGGTGCGCGGCGTCTGCGAGCTGCTCGGCCTCGACGCGCTCTACATGGCCAACGAAGGCAAGCTGGTCGTGGTGGTCGCCGAGAGCGACGCCAAAAGGGCGCTCGCGGCGCTGCGCGGCCACGCGGCCGGCCGCGAGGCGACGATCATCGGCCGGGTTCGCGCCGGGCCGCGCGGCAGCGTCGTCATGGCCACGGTGTTCGGCGGCGAGCGCATCGTCGACATGCTCGTCGGTGAGCAGTTGCCCCGCATCTGCTGAAGGACGGCCATGCACGAGCTCGGCATCACCCAGAGCATCGTCGATGCCTGCAACGAGGAGGCCGGCGGCGCCCGCGTGGCCCGCGTCACCGTCGAGGTCGGCTGCCTGAGCGGCGTGCTGCCGGAGGCGATGCGCTTTTGCTACGCGCTCTGCGCCGAAGGCACGGCGCTGGCCGGCTCCGAGCTCGACATCCGCCTCACGCCGGCGCTCGCCACCTGCCGCGACTGCGGCAACGAGATGGCGGCTCGCGACTACCTGTCGATGTGCGGCTGCGGCTCGGCCAACCTGGCATTCGCCGGCGGCGACGAGTTGCGGATCAAGGAAATGGAGATGGCCTGATGTGCGTGATCTGTGGATGTTCTGACGATGCGGTCGTGACGATCACGAACGCCGGAAGTGGCGCCGGCGCGAAGACGGGAAACGGGGGACGCGATCCCGGCCACAGCCATTCGCACGCTCATGGAGACGGCCACGACCACGGGCACGACCATGAGCACCTCCACGAGCATGGGCACCCCCACGACCACGACCACGCCCCAGGCGACACCCACTCGCACGCCGCCGCAGCGCCGCGTCGACACGGCGTGACCGTCTCCCTCGAGCAGTCGGTCATGGCCAAGAACGATGCGGCCGCGGCGCTCAACCGGCGCTGGCTCGAGGCGCGCGGCATCCTGGCCCTGAACCTGGTCAGCGCGCCCGGCTCGGGCAAGACGACGCTGCTCGAGCGCACCCTCACTGATCTGAAGGCCGAGCTTGGACTGGCCGTCATCGAGGGCGATCAGGAAACCCTGAACGACGCCGAGCGCATCCGCGCCACCGGTTGCCCGGCAGTCCAGATCAACACCGGCGCCGGCTGCCACCTCGACGCCGACATGGTCGCCGGCGGCCTCGAATCGCTGGCGCCCGCGAACGGTTCGGTGGTGATGATCGAGAACGTCGGCAACCTCGTCTGCCCGGCCCTCTTCGATCTCGGCGAGAAGGCCCGCGTCGCCGTGCTTTCGGTGACCGAGGGCGACGACAAGCCGCTCAAGTATCCCTACATGTTCCGCTCCTCTCAGCTCATGCTGCTCAACAAGATCGACCTGCTGCCGCACGTGCGCTTCAGCGTCGAGCGCTGCATCGAGCATGCGCGCCGGGTCAACCCGGCCATCCTCGTCATGGCGGTCTCGGCAACCACCGGCGAGGGCATGGCGTCGTGGTACGACTGGCTGCGCGCCCATGCGGCGGCGTCGCGCCAGATGGCGCGTCTGCTGGCGTGAGCACGCCGCCCCTCGGGCGCGCCGGCTGGCGCGAGATCGGCATCTATTCGCTGATCGTCGCCGGCTTGCATGCCGTCGGGTGGACGCTGGTTCTCGTGCACGCGCGAGACAGCCCGACGATGCTCGGCCTCGGCCTGGCCGCCTACCTGTTCGGCCTGCGCCATGCCTTCGACGTCGACCACATCGCCGCCGTCGACGATACGGTCCGCCTGATGCTGCAGAACGGCCGCAACCCGCTCGGCGTCGGCTTCTACTTCTCGCTCGGCCATTCGACGGTGGTCTTTCTGGTCGCCGTCGCGGTGGCTTCGGCGAGCGCGGCCATCGGCAGCCGCGTGCCGGCCCTGCGCGACTTCGGTGCCACCTTCGGCGCCTGCGTCTCGGGTCTTTTCCTGATCGTCGTCGGCTGGCTCAACTTGCGCGTATTGATCGGCGTCGGCAAGGCCTGGGCCGGCGCGAGATCGGGCGCCCACGACCACGCCCACCTCGACGCCCTGCTGGCGCAACGCGGCTTCATGAGCCGCTTGTTCGGCCGCCGCCTGCGCCAGGGCATCGGCAGGAGCTGGCAGGTGTACCCCGTCGGCTTCCTGTTCGGGCTCGGCTTCGACACCGCCTCGGAAATCGCCCTGCTGACGATGACCGCCAGCGTCTCGGCGGCCGTCCTGCCGCTGTCGGCGGCGCTGGCCCTGCCCACCCTTTTCGCGGCCGGCATGCTGGCGATCGACACGACCGACGGCGTGCTGATGTGCAAGGCCTACCGGTGGTCGTTCGACCGCCCGCTGCGGCGCCTCGCCTACAACCTGGCGACCACCGGCCTGTCGGTCGCCCTGGCCCTCGGGGTCGGCGCGGTCGAGTTGGCGCAGACGTGGGTGCGCAGCCAGGGTGCGCGTGGCGCGGTCGCCGACTGGCTGCGCGGCGTCGACTTCGGCGCTCTCGGCTACGTCGTCGTCGGCCTGTTCGCCGTCCTGTGGGTGGCGGCCCTTTCCTGGCCGGCCGCGAGTGGCAGCCGCCGGCCGCCGGCTGCCCAAGGCGCTGGCGGCTAAAGGCGGCGAAAGGCGGCCAAAGGCGGGATGGGCTGCGGCCGCCGCTGGTGGATGGCGGCAGCGCCCCCGCCGACGCCATGAGACCTTTGCGCTGCCTCACTGAACGCGGCCATCGACAGTTGCGCGTCTATCGCGACTTACCTGAGCACGCTGTCGTTCATGCTGACGACGCCCGGCGTCCGGCAGGAGGGCAGGGCTTTCCGGGCGGCACGAATGCGGTTGCGAGCGGCTGCCGTCACAGCGGAATGTTCGAGTGCTTGCGCCACGGATCCTGGATCTTCTTGTTCGCCAGCATCGCCAGTGACCGGCAGATCCGCCGCCGCGTCTCGTGCGGCTCGATCACGTCGTCGATGTAGCCCCGCGCGCTGGCGATGAACGGGTTGGCGAACTTCGCCTTGTACTCGGCCTCTCGCGCCGCGAGCTTGGCCGGGTCGCCCTTCTCGTCGCGAAAGATGATCTCGACCGCGCCCTTGGCGCCCATCACCGCGATCTCGGCACTCGGCCAGGCGAGATTGACGTCGCCGCGCAGGTGCTTCGAGCTCATGACGTCGTAGGCGCCGCCATAGGCCTTGCGGGTGATGACGGTGATCTTGGGCACCGTGCACTCGGCATACGCGAACAGCAGCTTGGCGCCGTGCTTGATGATGCCGCCGTACTCCTGCGCCGTTCCCGGCAGGAAGCCAGGCACATCGACGAAGGTGATCACGGGAATGTCGAAGGCATCGCAGAAGCGAACGAAGCGCGCCGCCTTGATCGAGCTCCTGATGTCCAGGCATCCGGCGAGCACGAGCGGCTGGTTGGCGACGATGCCGACCGTCGCGCCCTCCATGCGGGCGAAGCCGATGACGATGTTCTTCGCGTGCTCGGGCTGGAGCTCGAAGAAGTCACCGTCGTCGACGGTCTTCCAGATCAGCTCCTTGATGTCGTAGGGCTGGTTCGGATTCTCGGGCACCAGCGTGTCCAGCGAGAGGTCGGTGCGCTCCGCCGGATCCTGGCTCGGCAGGAGCGGCGCCTTCTCGCGGTTGCTGCGCGGCAGGTAGTCGACGAAGCGGCGCAGCATCACGAGCGCGTCGACGTCGTTGTCGAACGCCAGGTCGGCGACGCCGCTGCGGGTGGTGTGCGTCTCGGCGCCGCCGAGGTCCTGCGCCGTCACGGTCTCGTGCGTCACCGTCTTCACCACGTCAGGGCCGGTGACGAACATGTACGACGTGTCCTTCACCATGAAGATGAAGTCGGTCATCGCCGGCGAGTACACGGCACCGCCGGCGCAAGGGCCCATGATGAGGCTGATCTGCGGCACGACGCCGGAGGCGATGACGTTGCGCTGGAACACCTCGGCGTATCCGCCGAGCGAGGCGACGCCTTCCTGGATTCGCGCGCCGCCGGAGTCGTTCAGGCCGATCACCGGCGCGCCGACCTTCATCGCCTGGTCCATCACCTTGCAGATCTTCTCGGCGTGGGCCTCGCTGAGGGCGCCGCCGAAGACCGTGAAGTCCTGGCTGAAGACGAAGACCAGCCGCCCGTTGATCGTGCCGTAGCCGGTGACGACGCCGTCGCCGGGCGGTCGGTTCTTCTCCATGCCGAAGTCGCTCGAGCGGTGCTCGACGAACATGTCCCACTCCTCGAACGAACCCTCGTCGAGGAGCACGTCGAGCCGTTCGCGTGCGGTGAGCTTGCCCTTGGCGTGCTGCGCGTCGATGCGCTTCTGGCCACCGCCGAGGCGGGCTTCGGTGCGCTTGTGGTCCAGCCGCTGGATGATGTCGTGCATGGGTCGTGTGAGTGGTGCGGGCCGGTGTCTCAGGAGACCGGAACCGGGAGCAGGGGAAACAGCGCCGCCATCGCCTGCGCACCGACGACCTCGCGCCCGAAGGTGCGCCGGGAGCGCGGCAGGAAACGCAGCGCCGCCAGGCGGTGGCTCGCCGCTTCAACGAGCAGGCGAACCTCGGGCAGCTCGGCGGCGAGCGTCGCCGCGACCGTGGCACGGGCCGCGTCGGCATCGCCCCCGGCTGCAGTGCGGAGCATCCAGACCGTCGAATGCAGATAGGCCAGCCAGTCGCGCGCCTGCGCCTCGGCGAGCGTCATCACGATGAGCGGGTCGTCCTCGAAATCGATCATGGCCAGCCCGTCGACTGTATCGATGAAGTTGCGCGCGAAGGCGTGGCTCAGGCACCCTCCCCTGGCGTGGACGGCGACCAGCGCTTCGAGGCCGCGGCGCCAGGCCGCACGGCCCTCGGGGCCGCCCTCCTCGATGCGCTCGGCCAGGCTGGCCCCCTGGAGATGTCCGATCACGATGAAGTCGCGGTCGACGTGCAGCACCCGGGGTACGGCCACCCCGGCGAGCGCCAGCGCGTGCAGCCGCGCCACCTCGACCGCCTGCGCGTCGCGCCCGCCCGGCGCCGGAACCGCCTGCAGCAGCGACAGGCCGAAGGTGCGCGCGAGCAGGCTGACGAAGCGCGAGCGCCACACCGTGCGCGCCGGCCGAACCTGCTTGACGACGACACGGCCGCCGCCCGCGAGCTCGATGGTCTTGACGCGCTGTCGCGCCCCGGCCATCCGCTCGCGAACGGCGGCGAGGTCGGCCTCGTTCATGCCCGGCTCGCGGTCTCGTGGCCGCCGGATCGCCCGGCATAGACGTCGACCAGGCGCCGGGCCGCAGCGGTCACCGGCAGCCGGCCGGCCTCGACATCGGCGAGCACGCGCGTCCACGCGGCCCGCACGGCCGGGTCGCCGCGAAAGGCCCCGGTGAGCGCTGCCTCGATCGCCCGCTGCAGCGCGTTCACCACCTGCAGGCGACGCCGCGCTTCCCACGCTCCCGAGCCCCGCCGCTCGGTCGCCCACGACGCGACCGCCCGCCAGACCTGCGTCACGCGCCCCGGGTCGATCGCGCTCGTCTGCAGCACCGCCGGCGAGGCGAGCGGCTGTCCGCCCGACCCGGTGCGCCGGATCGACGACGCGAGCTGGCCAGCCGCGCGTGCGGCGGCAGCAGGGTCGAGATCGGCCTTGTTGACGACGACGATGTCGGCGAGTTCGAGCACGCCCTTCTTGATCGCCTGCAGGTCGTCTCCCGCGTTCGGCAACTGCAGGAGCACGAAGCAGTCGACGAGGCCGGCGACGGCGTCCTCGCTCTGGCCGACACCCACCGTCTCGACGACGACGACGTCGAAGCCCGCGGCCTCGACGATGCGGATCGCTTCGCCCGTCGCCGCGGCGACGCCGCCGAGCGTGCCGCGGCTCGGGCTCGGGCGGACGAAGGCCCGCGGCTCGACCGACAGCCGCTCCATGCGCGTCTTGTCGCCGAGGATCGAGCCGCCCGACACGCTCGAGCTCGGGTCGACGGCGAGCACCGCGACGCGATGGCCGTCGGCGATGACCGCGAGCCCCAGCGCCTCGATGAAGGTCGACTTGCCGACACCGGGCGCGCCCGAAACGCCGATTCGCAGCGTCGGCGCTGGCGCCAAGGCGGCGGCGGGCATCGCCGCCGCGAGGTCGACGAGCAGCGCTTCCGCGCGCCGCCGGTGCGCCGCTCGAGACGACTCGACGAGCGTGATCGCCTTGGCGACGGCACGGCGGCGCAGCGTCTCGTCGTCGCCGAGCAGGTCACGGCGCAGGGCGGCATCGGCGGCGGCATCGACGCCGGCTCGCGCGTCCGCGTCGGGCTCGGGCGCATCGGATCGGGCCATGGCGTGATTGTCCGCGCAGACAATCTCCGCATGGCCCGCCCCTCCCTGACCCTCCTCGCCGGCGTCGCCGCGGACGGCGGTATCGGCCGCGACGGCGACCTGCTGATCCGCATTTCCGACGACCTGAAGCGCTTCCGCGCCCTGACGACGGGACACACCGTCGTGATGGGCCGGCGGACCTGGGACTCGATCGGCAAGCCGCTGCCCGGCCGCGCCAACATCGTCCTCACCCGGCAACCCGACTGGCACGCCGACGGCGCCGTTCGAGCCGGCTCGCTCGCCGAGGCGATCGACCGCGCCGATCCGGACCGGCGCATCTTCGTGATCGGCGGCGCCGAGCTCTACCGCGCCGCGCTGCCCGAAGCCGACGCACTCGAGCTGACGCAGGTCGAGGCCGTCTTCCCGGCCGACACCTGGTTCCCACCTTGGAGCGAGGCCGACTTCGTGCAAACTGCGCGTGAAGAACACGTCCTGCCCGACGGCACCCGCTACGCCTACACGTCGTGGCGGCGCGCCTGATCCCCGGCGCAGGGCATCACCCGGGGAGCACATCGAATGTCAGGCAAGGGCTTTCACGTTCACGGTCCGCACGACCACGAGCTGGAACACCGGTCGCACGAGGAGCCGCACGGCATGGCGGGGCGGCTCGCCGTCGCGACCGCGATCATCGCGACGATCGGCGCGATCTTCGCCTACATGGGCGGGCTCGCGCAGCTCAACGCGGGCCTTTTCAAGAACGAGGCGGCGATCAAGAAGACCGAGGCCGCGAACCAGTGGGCGTTCTACCAGGCCAAGAGCAACCGCCAGAACGTCTCCGAGATGGCGGTCGACCTGGTGCCCGAGGCACGCAAGGAGTTCTACCGGGGCGAGGCCGCGCGGTACAAGTCCGAGAAGGCCGGCATCCAGAAGAAGGCCGAGGCGCTCGAGAAGGAATCGGAGGTGTGGAACGAGCGCACCGAACAGGAGATCCACGTCGAGCACCGCTGGCAGCAGGCGACGACGGCGCTGCAGATCGCCATCGCGCTTGCTGCGATCGCGTTGCTCACGAGCAGCCGGCGACTGCAGATCGGCGTCTACTTCGTGACCGGCATCGGCATTGTCCTCGGCGTGCTCGCCGCGATGCACATCTGAACTCGCGCCCGCGGGCGCTGCTCGCGCGGCCTCACTTGTCGTCGAGCTTGAGCTCCTGGATCTTGCGCGTGATGGTGTTGCGGCCGATGCCGAGCCGTTGCGCCGCCTCGATGCGCCGGCCACGCGTCGTGTCGAGCGCCGCCTCGATCAGCTGCGCCTCGAAGCGACGCGTCAGCGTTTCCCAGACGGCAGGTTCGCCGCGCGACAGCAGCTCGCGCGCCGCTTGATCGAGGCCGCGCAACCAGTCGTCGCCGTCGGACTGATGCTGCGCCGGTGTCGATGGCGCCGTCGCGTTCTCCGGCGGACCCCGAGGCGGCGCCACCGCCGATGCAGTCGCCAATGACGCCGCCGTCGCCGCCCCGCGCGGCCCGCGAGACTGCAGTTCGGGCGGCAGGTCCTTGGCGTCGACGATCTGCGCCGGTGCCATGACGGTGAGCCAGTGGCAGATGTTCTCGAGCTGCCGCACGTTGCCGGGGTAGTCGAACAGCATCAGCCGGCCGATCGCCGCGTCGGTGACCCGCTTGCCCTCGACGCCCAGCTCTCGCGCGCTCTTGTGCAGGAAGAAGCGCGCCAGCGACGGGATGTCCTCCTGCCGCTCGCGCAGCGCGGGCAGGCGCAGCCGGATGACGTTGAGGCGATGGAACAGGTCCTCCCGGAACGAACCCGCCTGCACCCGCGCCTCGAGGTCCTGGTGCGTCGCCGCGATGACGCGCACGTTGCTCTTCATCGGGTTGTGGCCACCGACGCGGTAGAACTGTCCGTCTGAGAGCACGCGCAGCAGCCGCGTCTGCAGCTCGAACGGCATGTCGCCGATCTCGTCGAGGAACAGCGTTCCGCCGTCGGCCTGCTCGAAGCGGCCGCGTCGCGTCGTCTGAGCGCCCGTGAAGGCGCCGCGCTCGTGGCCGAACAGCTCCGACTCGAGCAGGTCCTTCGGGATCGCCGCGGTGTTGATCGCGATGAACGGACCCTTGGTTCCCAGTTCACCGCGCGGGCTGTGCTTGTGCAGCGCGTTGGCCACCAGCTCCTTGCCCGATCCCGACTCGCCGGTGATGAGCACCGTGACGATGCTCTGGCTGAGCCGGCCGATGGCCCGAAACACGTCCTGCATGGCCGGCGCCTGGCCGAGCATCCCCGGCACCTGCGCGGCCGGCGATTCGGCGATGTCCTCGCGCAGGCTCTCCTCGACCGCGCGGCGGATCAGGTCGACCGCCTTGGGCACGTCGAAGGGCTTGGGCAGGTAGTCGAAGGCGCCGCCCTGGAACGCGCTGACGGCGCTGTCGAGGTCGGAGTACGCCGTCATGATGATGACGGGCAGGTCGCGGTGCTTCTGCTTGATCTTGTTGAGCAGGTCGATCCCCGAGCCGCCGGGCATGCGGATGTCGGACACGAGCACCTGCGGCTCGTCGTCGTCGAGCGCGGCGAGGACGTCGCGCGGGTTGGTGAAGCTGCGCACCGCGAACGCCTCGCGGGTCAGCGCCTTCTCGAGAACGAAACGGATCGACTGATCGTCGTCGACGATCCAGATGGGCTTCATGGCGTGCTCCGGCGGGCTGCGCTCAGACCAGGGGAATCACGATCTTGAACATCGTGCGGCCGGGTTCGCTTTCGAACTCGACGGTGCCATGGTGCTGCTGGATGAAGTTCTGCGCGAGGGTAAGGCCGAGGCCCGAGCCGCCTTCGCGTCCGGAGACGAGCGGAAAGAAGATCCGCTCCCGCAACGCGTCTGGCACCCCGGGGCCGTTGTCCTCGACATGCAATTCCAGTGCCAGTCGGTGTCGCAGCTTGCCGAGCGTGACCTGGCGGACGACCCGGGTGCGGAACAGCAGCCTCGCGTCGCCCGCCTGGATGCGCTCGATCAGCGCCTGGCTCGCGTTGCGTGAAATATTGAGCACCGCCTGGATCAGCTGCTCGCGATCGCCCTGGAAGTCGGGGATCGACGCGTCGTAGTCGCGTTCGGTGAGCAGCCCGGTCGGGTGCTCCGCGAGGATCAGCGCGCGCACGTGCTCGGTCACCTCGTGGATGTTGACCGGCGCCACGACGTGCGGCGAGCGGTGCGGCGCGAGCAGTCGGTCGACGAGCGTCGTCAGCCGGTCGGCCTCCTTGATGATGACCTGCGTGTACTCGGTCAGCGCCCGGCCCTCGATCTCCATCTCGAGCAGCTGCGCTGCACCGCGGATGCCGCCGAGCGGGTTCTTGATCTCGTGCGCGAGGTTGCGGATCAGCTCCTTCGAGGCCTCGGCCTGCTCCAGCGCACGCTCCTCCCGCTGCTGTCGCGACTGGTGCTCCATCTCGACGAGCTCGAAGACGACGTTCAGCGAGCCGTCGAGCTGGTTGACGATGATGCGCACCGGCATCACCTCGCCATGCGTCGCGCCCGGGCGCTTGAGCTGCAGCTCGAGCCGGCTGGTCGAGAACTTGTTGCTGCTGACGGCGTGGACCGTCTCGCGCAGCGCATCCGGGTCGGTGAACCAGTCGAAGGCGGAGCCACGCGAGAGGCTCCGCCGCGACAGCCCGAGCAAGCCCTCGAGCGAGGAGTTGGCGAAGATGCAGTCGCCTTGCGGCGTGACCACGGCGACCATCGTCGCCAGCAGGTCGAGCGCCGCGAGCGCCGCCTGCGGTGTCGTGCCGTGCGGCGATGCGTGGGTCACGGCATCGGCGACGGCGATGCGGTTACAGCGTCGGCGGCGCGGCGGGTGCGGGCAGCTTCTGGATCTCGCGCTTGAGCGCGGCGACGTCGACTTCCTTGCGTGCGATCGCCGCGCTCATCTCGGCGACGCGCTCGACGTAGCGCTGGTAGTTCTTCTCGTCGCCCTGCCGCTCGGGCTGGCCGCCGTTGTAGTCCTTCTTCAGCGCCGAGAGGCGCTCCTCCTCGACGCGCAGCTCGTTCTCGAGGATGCGGCGGGCATCGGTGTCGCGGGCGCGCTGCGACGCCGGGTCGATGCGGCCTGCCGCCGCCACGGCCGGCACCGGCGTGCCGCCGCTGACGGCCGGCGCACGTGGGCGGGTCGTCTGGATCACCGTGACGGGCGCGCCCTCGAGACGCTTGCAGCCGAGCTTCTCGGCCTCCTTGGCGCTGATCGTGTTCTTGTAGTCGTTGTTCGGGCAGCGGTACGTGATGTTCCCGTCGACACCGTCGGCGCCGAGCGAGGCGGTCGCGAAGCCGGCGAGTAGCGCCGCTGCGGCAATGCCGCGATGGAAGCGATGCAGGTGGGTCATGTTTCGTCGGCTCCAGCGCCCGTCAACGCGGCATCGGATGGGAGCGACGACACGGGGCGCGGCGATTGTCTCGCAACGCCGAGGCGGCCGGAAGCGAGGAAGGCGGCCGGAGCCGCCCCCTTTTGCACGCTGCGATCGATTTCGTGCCTGTGGTCAGAGGCTGTAGTACATGTCGAACTCGACCGGGTGCGTCGTCATGCGGAAGCGCGTCACCTCCTGCATCTTCAGGTCGATGTAGGCGTCGAGATAGGCATCGGTGAAGACGCCGCCCTTGGTCAGGTAGGCGCGGTCGCTCTCGAGGTACTCGAGCGCCTGCTCGAGGCTGGAGCAGACGGTCGGGATCTTCGCGTCCTCCTCGGGCGGCAGGTGATAGAGGTCCTTGGTTGCCGCCTCGCCGGGGTGGATCTTGTTCTCGACACCGTCGAGCCCGGCCATCAGCAGCGCCGAGAACGCGAGGTAGGGGTTGGCCTGCGGGTCCGGGAATCGCGCCTCGATGCGCCGGCCCTTCGGGTTCGGCACGTGCGGGATGCGAATCGACGCCGAGCGGTTGCGCGAGCTGTACGCCAGCTTGACCGGCGCCTCGAAGCCAGGCACGAGGCGCTTGTAGCTGTTGGTGCCGGGATTGGTGATGGCGTTGAGCGAGCGCGCGTGCTTGATGATCCCGCCGATGTAGAAGAGCGCGAACTCCGACAGGCCGGCGTAGCCTTCGCCAGCGAACAGGTTCTTGCCGCCCTTCCAGACCGACTGGTGCACGTGCATGCCCGAGCCGTTGTCGCCGACGATCGGCTTGGGCATGAAGGTCGCGCTCTTGCCGTACGAATGGGCGACGTTCTGGATCACGTACTTCTGCAGCTGCAGCCAGTCGGCGCGCTCGACGAGCGTCGAGAAGCGGGTGCCGATCTCCATCTGCGCCTGCGCGACCTCATGGTGGTGCACCTCGACCGGGATGCCCATCGACTCGAGGATCAGGCACATCTCGGAGCGCATGTCCTGCATCGAGTCGATCGGCGGGGTCGGGAAGTAGCCGCCCTTGACCGCCGGCCGGTAGCCGTGGTTGCCGTGCTCGTACTCCCTGGCCGAGTTCCAGGCCGCCTCTTCGGAGTCGACCTTGCAGAAGCACCCCGACATGTCGACCTGCCAGCGCACGCTGTCGAAGACGAAGAACTCCGGCTCGGGGCCGAAGAACGCTGCGTCGCCGAGGCCCGATGCCTTCATGTAGGCCTCGGCGCGCTTGGCGAGCGAGCGCGGGTCGCGCTCGTAGGGCTTGCCGTCGCCGGGTTCGACGACGTCGCAGGTCAGCAACAGCGTCGGCTCTTCGTAGAAAGGGTCGATGTTGGCGGTGTTCGGGTCGGGCATCAGCAGCATGTCCGACGCCTCGATGCCCTTCCAGCCGGCGATCGACGAGCCGTCGAAAGCGTGTCCGCTCTCGAACTTGTCTTCGTCGAAGGCCGAGATCGGCACCGACACGTGTTGTTCCTTGCCGCGCGTGTCGGTGAAGCGGAAGTCGACGAACCTGACTTCGTGCTCCTTCACCATGCTCATCACGTCGGCGACGGTCTTGGCTGCCATCGAAGGTTCTCCAGAAAGGGATGGTTTGTAGGGGGGATCGGAAGGGCCCGTCGGCGACGAGCCCCAAAAACGCGCATCGAAACTAGCAGAAAGTATGCCAATTAACCGCGGGCAAACGCATCGGGATGCGCCGCTGCGGTGCCGGGGCCCGCACGGAAGCGGTGCATCTAACGCACCATCTCGGCGCCGAGCACGGCACCGTGCTCGCGCAACCCGGCGATCAGGGCTGCATACGCCAACGCCACCGTCGACGCATCGGCCCCCGGCGCGACCTTGACCCCGAGCTCGATGTGGGCGCCGAGTTCGGGGTGGTCGACACTCGGCAGGCTGAAAACCTTGAGGCCGGGCCAGCGCGCCTCGATCCGTTCCATGAGCGGCGTCAGCGCCGCCTCCATCGCACCGTGGACGATGACCGAGCGCTCACGCGCGACGCCTGAGCCGGCCGCAGGCCGCTGCGGGTAGCACGTGTCGAGCACCCACTCGATCATCGGCCACGCCATCACGGGAAAACCGGGAACGAAGTGGACGCCGCCGGCACCTTCGAGGATCGAGAACCCGGCGATCTTGTTGTAGGGGTTCGGGATGATCTGCGCGCCCTGCGGGAAGGTCGCCATGTTGAGCCGGTGGACGTTGTCGGCGCGGTCGGGCTCGAAGGCGACGCCGCGCTCGCGCGCCGTGTCCTGCATCCGCTCGACGACGAGGTCGCGCGCCTCGGGGTGCAGCACGAGCGGCCGGCCGAGCGCGGCGGCCGCGGCTTGCCGGGTGTGGTCGTCCGGGGTCGCGCCGATGCCGCCGCAGCACAACACGCAGTCGCCTTCTGTGCGGGCAACGCGGAACGCGTCGCGCAGGTCGGCGGCAATCCGCACCGGGTCGTCGCCGACCAGCCGCATCCACGACAACCCGAGATCGCGGGTGGACAGGAGCTCGATGACCTTGGCCAGGTGCTTGTCGGTCCGCTTGCCCGACAGGATCTCGTCGCCGACGACGATGAGGCCGACGTTCATGGCCTCGCCACGCTCGCCACGACGGAGGCCGCGCTCGCGCCATCGCGCAGGTGGCGCAGGTCGCGCAGCGCCGCCAGGAGGTAGTGCGCGAACCACAGCGCCGAGAACGCGAAGACCAGCGTGTAGAGCCAGATCGACACGAAGACGAGCAGCGGTGCGAAGACGACCGTGAGCATGCCCATCGCCCACAGCAGCGCAGGCGCCGCGCCGAGAAAGCCCGTGACGACACCGATGCCGAGCAACGGCCAGCGCCGCCCCGCGACCAGCGCCAGCCGCTCCTCACGGGTGGCGTGCTCGGCGAGGACATCGAAGGCGAAGACGCGGTAGGTGAGCCAGCCCCAGATCAACGGCGGCACGACCAGCACGAGCGGCGGCACGAACCAGAGCGGAATGCTCGCGACCAGCGCGACGAGGGCGATCACCGAGCACCCGACCGACCAGCCGACGCCGGACCAGAACCCTGAGCCTCGCCTGCGCTCGAGCGTCGGAAAGCGCCGCGATGCGACCAGGCGGACGATCGCCGGGGTCATCAGCAGCGAGACGAGCACCAGGGTGGCGACGACGAACAACGCGATGGCGGCGAAGACGACCACCAGCGGCGCCAGCAACGTCGTCGGGTTGCCGATGCCGAACGGGCGCAGCCACCCCGACATCGCCTCGACGACCGACCAGCCGTCGAGCACCGCCGCGACAGCGTGGACCGAGCGGTCCCACCAGAACCAGCCGAGCAGGCCGGCCGCAGCACCGACGATCGCCAGCGGCAGCAACGACAGGCCGATGACCAGCGGGCGCAGGCAATACGCGGTGGCGCGCCAGAGCGCATCGACGAGGTCACGGGCCATGCAGGCCGGCAGTGTAGGGGTCGGCCGCGTTCGATGCCCGGCATCCCGTGACCGCGGCCTGAATGCCGACAAGCGCACGCATTGCGCCCTCGTCCACGCCGCGGCGCTGCCGAAAATCCGCGGATGGCCGCACACCTGCCAACCTTGCTCGCTGCTGTCGCGGCGGCGCTCGTCGTGGTCAGCGCCAGCTCGGCGACCATCGGCATCCGGCAGCGGCTCAAGCGGGGGATGTGGTGGTGGGTCGGCGCCAACGCCGGGCTCGCCGGCGCACTGGCATGCATGGCGTTCGCGTCCGCGCAGCCGGCCGGGCACGACGCGCCGGCGACGGCGGCAGCCACGCTCGCCGCGCTGCTGGCACTGCAGTGGCCGATGACGACGCTCGTCGGGATGCGCCGCTTCTTCTCCCGCGGCGACGGCGGCGTTCCACCGTGGGCCGATGCTGCGGTCTTCGCGCTCGGCGCGCTCGCCGCGGTCGGCGCCTGGCTGGTGCCGTTCGGCGGCGTGGCACCGGAAGTGGTGCTCGCCGGCGCCATGCTGGCCGTCACGGCGCACGCCGCGCTCGCGGTATTGCGGCTCGACGACTTCGTGGCGACGCCGGTGCTGAAGAGCCTGCTCGCCGCGCTCGTCTGCAGCGGCATCGCCCAGGCGGCCTGGCTCGCCCTCTGGCTGGCGACCGATGCGCTGGCGGCGATCGGCGGCGCCTCGCTGGTCGCGCTGCTGGCGCCCGCCGCGACCGCGCTGCTGCTGCCGCAGCTGTCGCTGGCGATGAACCACGAGCGCAACGTCGCCAACCTGCGCGCGTCGCACCGCAAGCTTCGCCACCTGGTCGACGTCGACACGCTCTCTCGCCTTCCAAATCGGCGCCACTTCCTCGAGCTCGCCGCCCGTGCGACGAAACCGGCGCCCGAGCTGGCGACGGTCCTGATGTTCGACATCGATCGGCTGCGCAACATCAACGACGTGCTCGGCCATTCGGTCGGCGACGAGGCCTTGCGACAGCTCGGAACGGTGTTGCGCGAAACGCTGCGCCGGCGCGACGTGGCGGGGCGACTCGGCGGCGACGACTTCGCCGTCGTGCTGCCGCGCACGCGTATCGTCGACGCCGACACGGTGATCGCGCGCGTCAAGTCGGCGATCGACGACCGGCAGGTCGCGCCGCGCATCGCCCGCGTCAGGGTCAACGTCGGCGCGACGCAGATGCAGGCCGGCGACACCCTCGCGTCGGCGCTGCGCCGGGCCGAGCAGCAGCTCGAACAGTCGCGCGACGCGGCCCGCCTCGGCTTTTCCGCGGAGAAGACCATGCCGCTCGCCAAGCAGGCGTCGCAACCCGAGCCGAGCCAGGCTCCCAGCCCGCGGCGCGAGGCCCAGACGACCGGCCGCATGCCACTGGCCGACCCGATCCCGATCGGCGAGGTGGTCGACTGACCGACCGCACGGGCGCGTCGCGAACGGCCCGAGCTCAGTCGACGAACCGCTCGACCTCCCACCCCGCGCTGGCCGCGAGTGCGGCAAGCTGCTCGTCGGCGTCGACGGCGACCGCACGGCCCACCGCCGCCAGCAACGGACGGTCGTTGATCGAGTCGCTGTAGAACGACGCCTCGGCGATCGCGGCCCGCGGCAGCGCCCGGTCGTCGAGCCAGGTTTCGAGTCGGGCGATCTTCCCGGCGCGCATGTTGAGGACGCCTTCCGTGCGACCGCTGAACGCGCCCTCGGCGTCGACGGCGAGCTCGGTGGCGATGAGCTCGTGGATCGCCAGCGCGGCGGCCACGGGCTCGGTGAGGAAGCGGTTGGTTGCCGTCGTGAGGACGATGCGATCGCCGGCGGCCCGGTGGCGCTCGACGGCGGCGCGACCGCGCGGCTTCAGCCGCGGCACGATCCGGTCGGCGACGAAACGGTCGCGCAGCGGCGCCCACTGCATCGGCGTCCGGCCCGCGAGCGTCGCCGCGTAGAAGTCGCAGAACGCCTGCACCCCGATCGAGCCTGCGGCGTAGCGGGCCGCGACGTCGCGGTTGGCGAGCTCGAAGGTCGCGCGATCGAGCACGCCCTCGTCGATGAGGAAGGCGCACCACAGGACATCGGTGTCGCCGTCGAGCAGCGTGCCGTCGAGGTCGAACAGCGCGAGGCGGATCCCGCTGCGAGGCGCGGTCGTCAAGGCGACCGCAGGTGCCAGGCCTTCAGCCGGGTGAAGGCTTCGATGCCGTAGGTCGACAGGGTGACGCCGACGCCGGAATCGCCGACGCCGGTCCACGGCAGCCGCGGGCTCACCCGGTCGCAGCAGTTCCAGTAGACGGTGCCGGCGCGCACGCGAGACAGCATCGCCTCGGCGCGCACCGGGTCGCGCGTGTAGACGCTCGCGGTGAGGCCGTAGCGCGTGTCGTTCATCAGCGCCAGCGCCTCGTCGTCGCCGCCGACCTTCTGGATGCCGACGACGGGGCCGAAGGTCTCGTCGCGCATCACCGTCATCGTGTGGTCGACGCTGGTGAGCACGGTCGGCTCGAACCAGTGGCCGGCGCGGTCGATGCGCTTGCCGCCGGCACGCACGACCGCGCCCTTGGCGACGGCGTCGGCCACTTGGGCCTCGATGACGCCGATCTGCGGCGAGCGTGTCAGCGGGCCGATGTAGGTGCCGTCGGCCATCGGGTCGCCGATCGCAAAGCCCTCGACGGCTGCGAGCAGGGCGGCGACGAAAGCGTCGTGCACCGCCTCGTGCACGTAGATGCGCTCGATCGAGCTGCACGCCTGCCCGGTGTTGTACATGGCGCCGTCGGCGAGCGACTCGGCGGCGGCCTGCACGTCTGCATCCTCGGCGACGTAACCCGGGTCCTTGCCGCCGAGCTCGAGCTGCAGCCTCACCATGCGCGGGCCGACCACCGCGGCGATGCGCTTGCCGGTCGCCACCGAACCGGTGAAGAACACGCCGTCGACGTCCTGCTCGACGAGCGCCGCGCCCACGTCGCCACCGCCGACGACGAGGATGAACACGTCGTCGGGAACGCCTGCCGAGTGCAGGAGGCGCGCCATGTGCTGGCCGGTCAGCAGCGCGAACTCCGACGGCTTGTAGAGCACCGCGTTGCCGGCGAGCAGCGCCGGAACGAAGACGTTGCCGCCGACGAACCAGGGGTAGTTCCAGGCCGACACGTTGGCGACGACGCCGAGCGGCTCGTGGCCGATCGACTCGCGCATGGTCGCGTCGGCGTGCAGCTCGGTTCGCGACGTGCTGCGCTCGACCTCGGCGACGAAGAAGTCGATCCGGCCGAGGAAACCGTTGAGCTCGTTTCTCGACTGCTGCAGCGGCTTGCCGACCTCGAGCGTGAGCGTCGCCGCGAGCGCGTCGAGCTCGGCTGCGACCGATGCGCGAAAGCGGCCGATGGCGTCGATCCGTTCGGCGAGCGGCCGCGCCGCCCAGGCCGGTTGCGCGGCCCGGGCCCGGCGCGCCTTGGCAGCGACGCCGGCGGCGTCGTCGGCATCGACCTCGGCGACCAGCGTGCCGTCGGCGGGATTCGTGATCTTCAGCTTGGCGGTCATGTGTGTGTCGCTGCGGCGCGCGCAGCATCGAGGAAGTCTTCGAGCAACGGGCGGTCGTCGAGGGTGCCGTTGTCGCTGCGATGGAACTCGGGATGCCACTGCACGGCGGCCATGTAGGTGCCACCGATGCGGCGGATCGCCTCGATGCCGTCGTCGTCGGGGCACGTCGCCTCGACGACGAAGCCTTCGGCGAGCCGCCTCACGCCTTGGTGATGGATGCTGTTGACGAGCGGTGTTTCGATGCCGGCGAACAGCTCGGCGAGCCGGGTACCCGGAACGAGCGACAGGCCGTGCAGGTTGTCGTCGTAGGTGTTGGCGTTTCGGTGCCCGATCGGCCCCGGCCGGTGCGTCGGCAGGTCCTGCCACAACGTGCCGCCGTGCGCGACGTTCATCACCTGCAGGCCGCGGCAGATGCCCAGCACGGGCTTGCCACGCGCCTCGAAGGCGCGCAGCAACGACATCTCGTATTCGTCGCGGATGCGGTCGCCGTGCCACTTCTCGTGCAGCGGCTCCTCGCCGTAGCTGCCGGGCCAGACGTCGACGCCGCCCTCGAGGACGAGACCGTCCAGCCACCCGGCGTAATCCGCCAGCGTCGCGTCGCCCTTCCATGTCGCGCCGGCCGGGCTCGGGACCATGACCGCCAGCGCACCGGTCGACATCACCCAGTGCGCCACCGACTGCTCGACGTACTGCAGCGTCTTGCCCTTGAAGATGTCGCGGTTCGGGTCGGCATGCATGAAGCACGCCGACACGCCGATCCTGGGTCGGTGGTGCTGCTCGGGCGTTCGCATCACAGTGCCGCTTCGAACAGCCGCTCGAAGTCGGCCGCGCTGACCGGGCGCGGGTTGGTCTGGTGGCAGATGTCGGCGCTCGCGACATCGACCAGCCGGCCGATCGAATCGCGCGTCACGCCGGCGGCGCTCAGCCCGGGCGCGATGCCGATCTCCGCCTTCAGGCGCCTTAGCCAGTCGATGAAGCCGATGGCTCCGCCGCTGGCGCCGACGGCGTGCGCGAGCTCGTCGAACTTCGCAGGCGCCGACTCGGCGTTCCAGGCCAGCACCGTGTCGATCATCAGCGCGTTCGCCAGGCCGTGGTGCAGGTCGCAGACGGTGCCGAGCGCGTGGGCGCAGGAATGGACGGCGCCGAGGTCCTTCTGGAAGGCGATGGCGCCCATCATCGACGCCATCATCATGTCGGCACGCGCGCCGAGGTTGCCAGGTTCGCGCACCGCGATGGCGAGCGCTCGAGCCGCGATCTTCACGCCTTCGAGGGCGATGCCGTCGCACAGAGGGTGAAAGGCCGGCGACAGGTAGCTCTCGACGTTGTGGGTGAGCGCGTCCATGCCGGTCGCCGCCGTGATCGCGGGCGGCAGGCCCAGGGTGAGTTCCGGGTCGGCGAAGACCGCGCTGGCGAGGATGTGCGGCGAGAAGACGATGCGCTTGAGGTGGCTGTCGTCCTCGCTGATGACGGCGCTGCGGCCGACCTCGCTTCCCGTACCCGACGTCGTCGGCAAGGCGATGAAGTACGGCACGTCGGCGTCGATCGCGCGCACCCGGGGGTGGTCGTACGCGTACTCCAGCGCGTCGCCGCCGCGCCTGGCGATCACGCCGACGATCTTGGCGACGTCGAGCGCAGCGCCGCCGCCGATGCCGACCACCGCGTCGGCGCGATGCGCCGTGAACGCCGCCGCACCGGCCATCGCCTGACTCGCGGTCGGGTTGCCGTGAACGCCTGCAAACAGGGCCGGCGCGAGGCCTGCGGCTTCGAGATCGCGCATCAGCTCGGTGACCAGAGGCAGCGTGGCGAGCCCGCGATCGGTGACGACCAGGGGCCGGCCGAGGCCACGCTCGACCAGGTGCGGCCCGGCCAGCTTGCGGGCGCCGGGGCCGAAGTGGATCGTGGTGGGAAACGAGAACCGGGTGATCGTCATGGGTGCGGCCGTATGGGGTGACGAACCCGCCATTCTGGACGACGCCCTGTCGTGCTGCCCGGTCAGAACATCTTCTGCGGCAGCCACAGGGTGATCTGCGGCACGTACGTGATGATGATCAGGAAGACGAGCAGGACGAGCGTCCACGGCAGCGCCGCGCGAACCACCTGCGTGATCGACATGCCGGTGATGCCGGCCGTGACGAACAGGTTCAGCCCGATCGGCGGCGTGATCATGCCGATCTCGAGATTGACGACCATGATGATGCCCAGGTGCACCGGGTCGATGCCGAGCTTGCTGGCGATCGGGAACAGGATCGGCGCCATGATGAGGATGACGCCCGTCGGCTCCATGAACATGCCGGCGATGAGCAGCAGCACGTTGACGACGATCAGGAACTGCCACGGCGCCATCCCCATGCCGACGATCGTCTCGGCGATCGCCTGCGGGATGCGCTCGGTGGTGAGCACGTGCGCGAACAGGAGCGCGTTGGCGATGATGAACATCAGCATCACCGTGACCTTGCCTGCGTCGAGCAGGACGCGCGGCACCTCCTTCATGCCGATGTCGCGGTAGACGAACACGGCGATGAAGAACGCGTAGACCGCCGCCACCGCGGCAGCTTCGGTCGGCGTGAACACGCCGCCGTAGATGCCGCCAAGGATGATGACGATCAGCATCAGGCCCCACAGCGACTGCCGTCCGGCGGTCCAGATGTCGGCCAGCGGCGCCCGCGGCTGCGGCGGCAGCTTCAGCGCCCGCGCGCGAACCCAGATCGCGCCCATCAGCATCACGCCGAGCAGCAGGCCCGGGATGACGCCGGCCATGAACAGCTTGCCGACCGACGTCTCGGTGGCTGCGCCGTAGACGACCATGACGATCGACGGCGGGATCAGGATGCCGAGCGTGCCGGCGTTGCAGATCACGCCCGCGGCGAACGGCTGCGGGTAGCCCGCCTTGACCATCCCGGCGATGACGATCGATCCGACCGCCACGACCGTCGCCGGCGACGAGCCGGAGACCGCGGCGAACAGCATGCAGGCGAGCACCGAAGCCATCGCCAGGCCGCCGCGCAGATGGCCGATGCAGGCGTTGGCGAAGCGGATCATCCGCTTGGCGACGCCGCCCGTGGTCATGAAGGTGCCGCCGAGGATGAAGAACGGGATCGCCAGCAACGTGAACTGCTCGGACGTCTCGTAGAGCTTGAGCGAGAGCGACGCCAGCGAGTCCTGGGCGAAGAAGAGGATCGTCAGCAGCGACGACAGGCCGAGCGCCACGGCGACCGGCATGCCGAGCACCATGAAGACGAACAGCATCGCGAACAGGAAGGTGGTCGTCATTCCTTGATCTCGCCCATCGGGTCCTGACGCAGCTTGAGCGCGTCTTCGGCTTCGTCGCCGAGCAGCGTGGTCTTCTCGCCTCGCGCGAGCGTGAAGAAGACCTGGGTGAAGCGCAGCGCCAGCAGGGCGAAGCCGATCGGCAGCACCAGGCGGGGGATCCACTGCTGCACCGGCAGGTCCTGCATGAGGATGCCGACGGTGTGCATCTTCTGCACGTACTGCCAGCCGCCGACCAGGACGATCAGCGAATAGACGACGCACAGCGCCGCGGCGAGCATGCCCACGGTGCGCGCGGTGTTGTCGCCGAGCTTCTTCACCACCGCGTCGATGCCGATGTGCGCGGCGACGCGAACGCCGTACGACATGCCGATGAAGATCAGCCACGCGAACATCACCCCATTGAGCTCGAGGGCCCAGACGAAGCTGTAGTTGAAGACGTAACGCGCCACGACCTGGGCGAAGGTCACCAGCGTCATCGCCGCCATCAGGAAGGCAATCAGCCCTTCTTCGAGGTGCTCGAGCCAGCGCATGCCGAAAAAAAAGGCCCGCGAACGGGCCCTTTCCATGGGTGGGTTATTTGTTGGACTTCTGAGCCGCGTCGATCAGGTCGCGGCCGATGTCGCCCTCGAACTTCTTCCAGACCGGCTCCATGGCTTTGCGCCAAGCGGCGAGGTCGTCCTTGCCGAGCTTCTGGATCTTCGCCTTGCCGGCCTCGGCGATCTTCTTGCGGTCGCTCTCGTTGATGTCGTTGGCCAGCTTGTTGGCGTACGTCGTGGCTTCGGCCATCGCCTCCGAAAGGCCCTTCTTGACGTCTGCGGGCAGGCCGTCCCACCACTTGGCGTTGGTGACGACCATGTAGTCGACGAGGCCGTGGTTGGTCTCGGCGATCGTCTTCTGGACCTCGAAGAACTTCTGCGAGTAGATGTTCGACCAGGTGTTCTCCTGGCCATCGACGACGCCGGTCTGCAGCGCCTGGTAAACCTCGGCGAACGCCATCTTCTGCGGATTCGCGCCGAGAGCACGGAACTGCGCCTCGAGCACGTCGGATGCCTGGATCCGGAACTTGAGACCCTTGACGTCTTCAGGACGCTTGAGCTGGTCCTTGTTGGTGGAGAGCTGCTTCATGCCGTTGTGCCAGTAGGCAACGCCGAGCAGGCCGCGCGACTTCATCGAATCAAGCAGCCCCTTGCCGGCCGCGCTCGACTGGAAGCGGTCGACCGCCTCGATGTCGTCGAACAGGAACGGCAGGTCGAAGACCTGGATCTTCTTCGTGTAGCGGTCGAACTTCGACAGCGACGGCGCGATGAACTGGACGTCTCCGAGCAGCAGCGCCTCGAGTTCCTTGGCGTCGCCGAAGAGCTGCGAGCTCGGGAACACCTGCACCTGGACCTTGCCCGGCAGCTTGGCCTCGGCGAGTTCCTTGAACTTCAACGCCCCCTGACCCTTGGGCGTCTTCTCGGCGACGACGTGGCTGAACTTGATGACCACCTGCGCCTGCGCAGCGCCGGCCACGAGGCCGAGCGCCACGGCAGCGGCGATTGCGAACCGTTTCATCATCATCTGACTCCTTCGATGCGGATTGCGACGAGGATCGCGAACGACCCCCAAACCCGCCGACGGTAGCCGAAGGTGCCGGCGACGGCCATTCGCATCGACCCGGAGATCGGCCGTGTCGCCGCCTCCCGCGCAGGCTCAGGGGCCGACGCGCAGCCAGCGCAGTTCCACCGTGTCGTTCGGCCACTGGACAGCGGCGACGTCCCGCTTCTTCGCCCAGGTGAGGGTGCGCCGATAGAGCGGGATCATCGGCAACTCGTCGGCGGCGATCCGCAAGGCGGTCGCGACCATCGCCCGGCGGCGCACCAGGTCGGGTTCGACGCGAATCGCGTCGATCAGCGCGTCGAGCTTCGGGGTGGTGTAGCGACCGGCGTTGAAGGTGCCCAAGCCCGCCTTGTCGTAGGTGCGCAGCAGCGCGTTGAGCGACGCCCAGGCGTCGGTCGTCGGCGTCCAGCCGAACTCGGCCAGGCTGGTCGTCGCGGCGGCGAGCTTCGGAAAGAACTGGTTCGTGCCCGACGAGCGCAGCGTCGCCCGGATGCCGACCTGCTGCAGCATCGCCGTCATCGCCTGGCATACCGCCTCGCGCCAGGCCACGTTGACGCAGTCGAGCACGACCGAGAAACCGGCCGGGTAGCCCGCTTCGGCGAGCAGCGCCCTGGCCTTGGCCGGGTCGTACGGAAGGCGCTTGTCGAGTTCGGCCGGCGAGCCGTCGACGCGGGTCGACAGGTAGCCGCCGGTCGGCACGGCGAGGCCACGCAGCACCTTCTGCGCGATCAGCTCGACGTTGATCGCGTGGTAGACGGCGCGTCGCACGCGCAGGTCCTTGAACGGGTTGCGGCCGGCGACGTCGCTCTCGGGCAGCGTGTCGTGCCACTGGTCGAGGGCGAGGTACTGCTCGCCGAGATCGGCCCCCTGCAGGAGCGTGAGCCCGCGTTCCGACTGGAGCCGCGCGACGTCGGGGATCGGTGGGTCGAGCACCATCTCGGCCTCGCCCGAGATCAGCGCCGCCAGGCGCGTCGCATCGGAGCGGATCGTCAGCCAGACCACCTCGTCGGCGTTGCCGACGGCGCGCTTGTCGGCCCAGCCCCACCAGCGCGGGTTCCTCTTCAGCACCGTTCGGATGTCGGGCTCGTAGCGGTCGAGCCGGTACGGCCCGGTGCCGTTGGCGTTGCGGACCGCATACGTCTCCTGCTTGCCGACGAAGTCCTGCGGCAGCTCGACGCGGTGCCGCTGCGCCCACGCCCTGCTCATCATCGGCAGGAAGACGAGCTTGTCGGGAAGCACCGCGTCGGGCGCGTCGAGGTCGATCTCCAGCGTCTGCTCGTCGACCTGACGCGCGCCGGCGACGCCCTTGAGCTGGAAGCTGCGCTGCGAGGTCGGCTTCATCGCCCGCAGCAGCGAGAAGATCGCGTCGTCGACGGTGAACGGCGTGCCGTCGTGGAAGACGACGCCCTGTCGGATGCGCAGCCGCCACGTCTTCGCGCCGACCGCCTGCCACGACGTGGCGAGCGCGGGCTCGAGGGCGAACTGCGCGTCGCGTCCGATCAGCGACTCGTAGACCTGGTTGACGACCCGCGAGTGGTAGAGCAGCGCCAGCGCATGCGGGTCCATCGTCTGCGGGTCGAAGGCGGTGGCGATGCGGACGGTGACCGCGTGAGCCGCCAGCGTCGCGGTCAACGTCGCCGCCCCGAGCAGCGTCCGAAGCGCGCGCATCAGATGATCTCGAAGTAGCGCTTCAGCTCCCAGTCGGTGACGCCGTCCTGCCACTGCCGCCACTCCCAGTCGCGGGTCGCGGCGAAATGGTCGACGAACGCGTCGCCGAGCCAGTCGCGGGCGACTTCGGAGCGCGCGAAGACGCGCGTCGTCTCGATCAGCGTGCGCGGCGCGCGCGGCACGTCCTCGCCACCCACGTTGGTGCCGGTGATCGGCGCAGCCGTCAGCTTCAGGCCCTTCTCGACTCCGTCGAGGCCGGCCGCCAGCAGCGCCGCCATCGCGAGATAGGGATTGACGTCGGCGCCGGGGCAGCGCGTCTCGAGGCGCGTGGCCTTCGGGCTGCCGGCGATGACGCGAAAGCTCGCGGTGCGGTTGTCGATTCCCCAGGTCGGCTTGACGGGCGCCCAGAAGCCGTCGACCAGGCGCTTGTAGCTGTTGATGGTCGGCCAGAACATCGGCGCGAATTCCATCGCATGGGCCACCTGGCCGGCGAGGTAGCTCTCGAACAGCGCGCTCATCTTGCGCGGCGAGGCCTCGTCGTAGAAAAGGTTCGACTTGCCGCCCGCGGCATCGGTGAGGCTCTGGTGGATGTGCCCCGAGCAGCCCGGGTAGTCGGCGCTCCACTTGGCCATGAAGCTCGGCATGATCCCGAAGCGGGCGGCGATCTCCTTGGCGCCGGTCTTGAAGAGGATGGCCCGGTCGGCCTGCTCGAGCGCCTCGGAGAAGGCGAGCGCCGCCTCGTAGACGCCGGGCCCGGTTTCGGTGTGCAGGGCCTCGATCGGCACGTTGAACGCCTGCATCTCGTCCATCAGCGCGTTGAGGAACTCGCGCTTGTGGTTCATGCGCAGCAGCGAATAGCCGAACATGCCCGGCGTGATCGGGGTCGGCCCGACGCCCTTCTTCGCTGCCCAGGTCTGCGGCGTTTCGACGAAGTTGAACCACTCGAACTCCATGCCGCACATGGCACGAAAGCCGAGCTTCTCGGCGCGTGCCAGCACGCGCTTCAAGGTCTGGCGCGGGCACAGCGGCGATGGCGTCGTGTTGTCGGCCTCGACGAACTCGCCGAGAAAGAACGGCACGTTGCCGTCCCACGGCACGCGCCGGGCCGTCGACAGGTCGATGCGGGCGAGCGCGTCGGGGAAACCGTGCTGCCAGCCGGTGAGCGTGGTGTTGTCGTACGTGACGTCGGCCGAGTCCCAGCCGAACACCACGTCGCAGAAGCCGAAGCCACCGCCGGGCGCCGGCTCTGCCACACCGGTGAACTTGTCGACGTGCAGGTACTTGCCGCGCAGGACCCCGTCGATGTCGCTGACGGCGACCTTGACCTTCTGGCTGCCGCTCTTGCGGACGGCGGCGAGCGCGGGATGTTCGGGTGTGGGTGTCGTCATGTGTTCATGCTAAACTGCTTTGTGACCACGGCATTCAGGCCCCATGCGCAACATCACCTTTGCCGCTGACGAAACGATGATCGCTGCCGCCCGCGAGCAGGCGCTGGCCGAGAACACGACCCTGAACGAGCAGTTCAGGATCTGGTTGGAGCACTATGCAGCCAAGCGCCGTGCAGCGCGCGCCGTCGAGACGATGAACCGGATCAGCTCCTACGCCGGCACCGGCGGTCGCACGTTCAGCCGCGACGAGCGCAATGAGCGCCGCTGACTTCCTCGACTCGAACATCATCCTCTACGGCCTCGACGCGCAGGCACCCGCCGCCAAGCGCGCCCTGTCGGAGTCGCTGGTCGCCAAGGCGCTGACGGAGAGATCTGCCGTGATCAGCTGGCAGGTGGTGCAGGAGACACTGCACGTGGTGGCCAACCGCTTCAAGGCGAGCATCCACGCCGACGATCGCGCGCTGCTCCTGGCCGACGTGCTCGTGCCACTCTGGCAGGTCCATCCCAGCGAGTCCATCTTCGCGCGATCGATCGCCATCCAGGATCGCTACCGCTTCGCGTTCCACGACTCGCTGATCGTCGCCGCCGCGCTCGAGGCCGGCTGCAAGCGTCTTCTCACCGAAGACCTCCAGCACGGCCAGCGGATCGAAGGGCTGCGCATCGAGAATCCGTTTCGAGGCTGAAGTCGCGGTCCGGTGCTCAGGCGAGGCTGGCGATGCCGAGTTCGGCCAGCGCGTCCTTGACCGCGTGCACCATGTGCCGCATCTCGTTCGGGCCGATCGCGCCGATGCAGCCGACCCGGAAGGTTTCGATCTCGGTCAGCTTGCCCGGGTAGAGGATGAAGCCACGCGCCTTGACGGCGGCGTAGAACGCCCTGAATTCGTATCGCGGGTCGGCCGGTGCGTGGAACGTGACGATCACCGGCGCCTGCACGTGGGGCGCGAGAAAAGGCAGGAAGCCGAGCTCCGCCATCCCGTCGATCAGCACCCGACAGTTCTCGGCGTAGCGTGCGCGGCGCGCCGGCTGGCCGCCCTCCTCCACGAACTGGCGCAGCGCCTCGCGCAGCGCCGCCTGCACGTGCGTCGGCGGCGTGAAGCGCCACTGCCCGGTGTTCTCCATGTACGCGTGCTGGTCGTACAGATCCATCGCAAGCGAATGCGAGTTGCCAGCCGACGCGTCGAGCACGGGCTTGCGGACGAAGACGAAGCCCATCCCGGGCACGCCTTCGAGGCACTTGCCGCTGGCCGCGACGAGTGCGTCGAAGGTGAGCTCGCGGGCGTCGATCGGCAATGCGGCGAACGAGCTCATCGCGTCGACGATCAGCCCCTTGCCGTGTCGCTTGCACACCTCCGACACCTCGCGCAGCGGGTTGACGACGCCGGTGCCGGTTTCGCAGTGGATGAAGCCCACGTGCGTGATGGAGGGATCGGCCTTCAGCTTCGCCTCGAGGTCCGGGGCCGACACCGCCCGGTCTTCGGGATGGCCCAGGATCGTCGTCCTGCGGCCCATCAGCGTCGACAGCTTGCCCATGCGCTTGCAGTAGGCGCCGTTGTCGAGCACCAGGACATGGCCGTCGCGCGGCACCACCGTCGCCACGGCCGCCTCGACCGAGAAGGTGCCGCTGCCCTGCAGGGGCACGACGACGTGGCTGCCCTCGCCGTGCACGACGGCGAGCAGCTGGCGGCGCAGTTCGGCAGTCATCTCGTTGAACTCGGCGTCCCACGAGCCCCAGTCGCGCAGCATCGCCTGCTTGGTGCGGGCGGTGGTGGTCAGCGGGCCGGGGGGGAGGAGGATGGCATCGCGTTTCTTGGTGTGCCTTCGGCAGTCGAAGAGGTTGTCAATGCGTGGCGGTTCGCCGCCAGGCCTGGGTGCGTCGGTCGACCCACGCGCCCAGGGCCATGAACAGCAGGGTGACGACGGTCGACGCCGCCGTGATGAGGATGGCGCAGGCAGCGGCCGCGCCGGCCTCGCCGGCCTCGTCGAGGTTGAGGATGGCGATGGCCGCCCCCTTGGTGTTCGGCGAGTAGAGGAAGACGACCGCCGAAATCGTGGTCATGGCGTTGATGAAGAAGTAGCGGGCGATGTCGATCAGCGTCGGCGTGCTGATCGGCAGCGTGACCCGCCAGAAGGTCTTGAAGAACGGCACCTTGAGCGACGCGCTCACCGCCTCGAACTCGGCGTCCAGCCCCTTCAGCGCGGTCACCGCCGTCAAGTGGCCGGTGGTGTAGAAGTGGACGACGGTGCAGACGATCAGCAGCGGCATCGTCTGGTAGAGCCACGACAGCGGGTTGCCCGGCTCGTTGAAGAAGAAGATGTAGCCGAGGCCGAGCACGAGCCCCGGAACGGCCATCGGCATCATCGACAGCAGTCGGACGATCGGTCGCACCGCGTCGAAGCCGCGCGTCTTCT